>JAIPKF010000054.1 GCA_021733705.1 Chthoniobacterales bacterium | reverse complement strand
AGCGGCATGAATTTCGCCCCGATCAGTGCCGTAAATATGCCATCCATGCTGATGCTGCACGACAAACCAATCGAATCTTTGAACAGTTTTGCTCCCTCGCACATGCCCAGGGGCTTGATACTCAGACCGCTCCTGCCTCTGACGATATGATTGCCCAATGCATTCTTCTTGGATTTGCCGATCAGGTAGCACGTCGACGTGGAGCGGGAACGAATCTCTCTGATGTTGTTCATGGACGACGTGGTCTCTTAGTTAAAGAGAGTGCTGCTGCGTCAAGTCGACTTTTTGTTGCTGCCGAAATCACTGAAATCGGTCAAGGGAGCGGAGAGGTTCGCACTCAACTCTCGATGGCAACAGCTATTGAGGAAGCGATGCTACGACACCTCTTTCCAGACGATTTTCATGATACTAAGGAATTATTTTTTGATACTTCCATAAACCGTGTCGTTTGGAAAAAAGAGAAAATTTATCGTGATCTCGTATTAGAATCAATTCACCATGATGCACCTACCTCCCTAGAAGCGAGCCATGTTCTTGCTGCAGCGCTTGCCGATGGAGATCTACCCCTTCCTACTTGGGGTGAAGAGGTCGATGCTTGGATTAATCGCCTTCGATGGGTTGCTCATTTTTATCCTGATCTAGCATTACCAATATGGAGTGATGAAGATCGTCTGAGGGTCCTGGAGCGCTGGTGCGAAGGGGCTGTGAGTTATCGAGAGGTCAAAGATCGTCCAGCTATTCCAGCACTCGAGAAACTCTTATCCTCGGCACAGCGTAGCGCTCTTGATAAACATGCTCCCTTATTTTACCTGCTTCCCTCGGGTCGCAAAGCACGCTTGCTCTATAAACCGACAGGAGAAGTAAGCTTAAGTGCACTTATTCAAGATCTCTTTGGACTTACTAAAATTCCGTCGCTTGCCAGTAACAGAGCACCAATAACAGTGCAAATCTTAGCCCCTAACAAACGTCCGATTCAAATCACCTCGGATCTGAATTCTTTCTGGAAAGAGACCTATCCCAAGCTTCGAGGAGAACTCTCCCGTCGCTATCCCAAACACCAATGGAAGTAGCAAGAGTCTCTTCTAATGGATTTTGAAAAACGAGAAGCATTTCTGTTACATTCAATTTTCTGTTTCTATGCACGTTTTGAAATTGAAATAGCAGGTTTTTTCTGATAAGGGGCTTCAATGCTCATAAGAAATGATTCCTTTTTAGCGCAGATTTTTCATACGGATCGTGACGAGGGGGCCGCGAAGGCTGATGAGGCACCACCGGCGGTCGGGAGACCGCGGGGGAGACTGCCTTTAGGCAGCCCTGAAAGGGCGAGACGAGCGGGAGCGAGCGAGTCAACGCAGACACATATTTTGACGCACGGCTGTGTGTGGACACACTGCCCGAGGAGCAATTCGAAGCTGACGCAGTATCCATCAGGTGTTCGCAAGCCGCAGCAGAATCAGTATGAAATAGGCGGGCTAGCATTCTCTTTATTAGAAGTTCTCGTCGCATTGAGCCTTCTTGCCATGACACTCGTAGGTATTCTTGATCTTTGGCCCGCTTCTCAACGCCTTATTTTTGAGGCAGAGCAAAAGAGGAGTGCCTCCTTGATTGCCCAGCGGATTATAGAGACACTTAAAGCTACTTCTCCAAGCGGCATTATTGCAGTCTCTTCGGACTGGATTGATAATCCAAGTCACTGCATTAGAGTGGAGCTCTCAAGTCCCTCAGAACATGTCGTAGCCTATGATGCTTGTGGAATACCACAATGTGAACGAAGCATTGCTGAGTCATTAAATTCTTTGAGAGACAAAAATATTGCATCTGTTGCTCGTATCACTATTGCAAAGGCTCTCCCGCCGGGGCTAGCCCGGATATTTCACACTAATCACCTACGGAGGCCGGGAAGCCAGATGGATGCTGCGTTAGACTCACATTTTGATTTGGACAGTATGTACACATACAGCCCGGCATCAAAATGCTCGTCTGCCTTACCCCATCAGCCTTCGCAACCTCCTCGTTACGATCAGCATGAAATATTCGGGCTAGCAACAGTTTTGATTACCGTTGCGTCACCAGCAGCACTTCCTGATGAACAACGACACCATACTGAATTTACATGTTTCCTTTTAATACCGCCTCCTAAGAAGAATTCATCTGAAGAGGGGAGTTACTAAGAAATGAAAAAATCTGCATTCACCCTACTTGAGATGGTTATCACCCTCACCCTTTTTGCGTTGTTCCTACTCTTAATTTTTTCCTTAAATAATCTGTTAGTTCAAAGATGGTCTCTTCTCCAAGAGCAACAACGTAGCGGTTCTGCCATTAACCTCCTCTTCCATAAAATAAGCCGAGAGTTACGCTCCTGGGTTTTTTATCCCAATAGTTTTTTTATTGATCTACCAACCACCGATCCTAGCTGCAAAAAGAATCTCTTTTTTCTGACAACAACAGCTTCTTTAAAAACCTCCGGAGAGATCTCTGCCGTCGGTTATTTTTTTGTAAGGAATAAAAAGGATACGCTCCATTACGACTGCTACCGTTATCAGTTACCCCCTCAGGAGACCAAGGAGGCACTTCATACAAATACCCTAGAAGCCACATTTGCAAGGACCTCACTAAGCGACTCCAAGAGATGCGAGTGTATTGTGACCCATATTTCCGATTGGAAAATCCAACCTGCCTGGATAGTTAATGGAAATATCAGCAGCACTCCACAGCAGGTAGCATCGAGACAATGCCCCCCTGACCTTCTTGAAATTACACTGCGTGCAAGCACGATGTCTTCATCTCAATTTGGAAAGGCTCCCACTCCTACAACAGCTTTTTCCACGGTGGCACCCCTCGTCCCTTCGCTGTAATTCGTATGTTTCAACTAACCCGCATATTTCATACTGATCGTGATGAGGAGGCTGCGAAGGCACATCGGGTTAGGCAGACGAGTATTTCGATCCCGGGCTATATGAGTCCCTACTACCCGAGGAAGACTTCGAGTTCAACGCAGCATCCATGTGAGTTTCCTGTCTTCACCGCTAATGGGAATAAAATATCTGGATCTGCTCTTTTAATGGTGCTCGTATTTCTTGCGTTTTGGAGTGTGATTCTCTTCACCCTTTTAGAGAGAGCTCAGTTTGAAAAAAAAAGAGCTGTTATGGATGCAGCCCAGTATCAGGCTACACTCGCTGCAGAATCAGGATTAAGTGCTGCTATGGGAGAGCTCGCCCTTGCTACTAGTAACAATCCTACTTTTCTTGTCGGTCTTACCAATAGCATGGCAGCTCCTGAAATTGCTCCTGCATTGATGATTGGAGCCCATTCATTGACAAATACTCAAGAGTTGATTCCTTTGATCTCAGGAGATCTTGAAGCTCTGCAGAGTTACCCTAACCTTCCTGAAGGTATGCTTGATTCCTATCTTCAAGCCCGTGAATCAAAGGATCCAGAAAAGACGATTGATCTGAATGCAAATCATCATCCTATTTCAGCAAATGGATCTTATCCTGCTCCATGGGTCATGATGCGCAATCAGCAAGGTCAGCCCATAGCACGTTATGCTTTCATTATTTTAGATGAACAGGCCCGCCTTCACCCCCTCCTTCATCAAGGAAAGCCGCGTGCTGATCCAATCGATTGGGATCATGGAGTTGCGGTTCTTCCTTACTCTCTTCTCCTAACTGAGCAGGAGCATGAAAAAGCATCTGAACTTCTTTCAAATCCTCTCTCCTTAGAAGGATTCAAGGAGATTTTTGAAAATAGAAACCTTTATGATCTTAAAAAAGAATTTCTATCATCAACTTCAGTACCCCTCCCTGATTTGATTCCAGCTCGACTTCCTGACGGAGGTCATCCCAAATATAACCTCAATGATCTAGCAACTAATGTGATTTATGGAGCTACACCCTCAGACCGCAGCGCTTATCTGGCAAGTATCATTGATCACAATCTTCCTCATTTTAAAGAACGTGACCCCAGTCTTAGAAATCTCTCAGCAGGAGAACAACGGCGTTACTTAAATCGTCTAGCGGCCTCTATTGTTAATTATATAACTCCAGAGCACACATCGGTCTTAGTGAATGGAGGTGAACCTGCAGGAGCTGCGTTAACTCCCCTTGTAACTCAAACTGCTGAACGCTGTCGGCTTGTAGAACGAATGAGCAATAGTGTTATCATCGAAAATCAATACTTCGTTCAACTCTGGAATCCCTACACTAAAATGATTCCAGCCGGTGGTAAGGCAACCTTTGAAATAGAGAACCGACAGCAGCTCCACTTTGGCACAGCTCCAAATGTGCCATTCAAGGACTATCTACAAACCAATAGTTGTGTTCCTGCTTTAAGACCTAATGAATCGATCGTAGTTGAGTTTCCCACTGTAACACAAAGATGGGATGCCCCAAATGTAGTTCCACTCTCAGAGCATCCCTATTGGCTCGAAGGGCCAGAGGGAAACACCAATCCAAAAGAACATCAAGCCTTTCGTTTTTTTTGGAATGACCATCTCGTGATGATGAGTCGCAGGCCTCCCTGTGGCCCAGGACCTGCAGAGGGAGGGTTGGAACATGATGCTCAATCACTCACCGATGGGCAAAATTTTTGGCAATGTAATTTTATTCCTACAGAGGGAGATCGTGCTGGTCATTTTCGTTTTGTAGGAGATCCACGAGAAAATTATCTGAGCAACTATCTTTGGAAATCGTACTCGAGTGAAAAAAGTTATTTAACACAAACTCGCTGGAAGGGTGCTATGAGTGATGCAAGTGCAGAACGTCTCTTTGATCCGAGCATCTCATGGAGAAATCGTGATTTTGTACCAGTCAATCCTTTGGCTGGAAATCGGCCCTCCTCCCGATCTGTAACCCCAGCTCAAGTTCCCTCCTCCTACCTCGAGTCACGTGATGCCATGATGGCCCCCTTGGTCCTTCGTCACGGACCGATGCAATCTATTGCAGAGCTCGGTCATATTAATGACCCAGCCCAAGCAGATGATCTAGGAGCAGCTCCTAATGTCGGTGCAGCAGATAATAAAAGCAGCATCTATGGTTCTGGAGGAGGGCGTACACTTCGTATCGGACAACCTGAGTTTTCCTACTGGGATAGACCGGGTGAGAGAGCCATTGAACTCATCGATCTTTTTACTGTTACTTCGACCAACAACACAACAGTACAGATTAAAAAAAATATGAGTCTAACGCAGTCTGGCTTCCCGGCTTCCGTAGGTTATCAGTATGAAATATCAGGGTTAACCCGGATATTTCATACTGATCGTGACGAGGAGGACGCGAAGGCTGATGGGGTAAGGCAGACGAGTATTTTGACGCAGGGCTGTATGAGTACATACTGTCCAAGTCAAAATATGAGTCTAACGCAGCATCCATCTGGCTTCCCGGCTTACGCAGTAGATCAGTATGAAATATGCGGGTTAACTCTCTGGAGGGAAGGACTCATCAATATTAATACAGCTTCTCATCAGGTTCTCAGCTCATTATTTTATGGAATCTCACCTACATCAGATGCTCGTTTTACTCATTCAGCCATTTCTAAAACGACTGCTGAAGAACTAGCGACCTTTTTGGAAGAACATCGTCCTTATGAAAAACTCTCGGATCTTCATATCCTCACTCCTCTTCTGGCGAATGCCACCACGTACACACCACCTCTCTCGACTAATATCCTTTCGGAGGGAAGACTTTTAGCAGCGGTTTTTGACCGTGCTCGCGAGGAGGCTTTTGGAAAAATGATTTCGCTTTGCACAGTCCAATCCCGAGCCTTTCGCGCTTATGTGATAGGAGAGTCACTCAGTGCAACCGGAAAGAAGGTGCATGGTGCATTTCTAGAAGCCTTGATTATTCTTCGCCCGGAACATATTCAGAGCGAGGAGACTCCGGGTTCTTCACTGTTCATTCCTGTTATCCAGAAAAAAGAATGGTTGCGCTAGCCCGGATATTTCATACTGATTCGTCGCGAGGCGCTGCGAATCCTGATGCAGAGACCACCGGCGGTCGGGAGACCGCGGTGGAGACTGCCCTGGCTTTAAGGGGGCAGCCCTGAAAGGGCGAGACGAGCGGGAGCGAGCGAGTCAACGAAGGTGATGGATTACGACGACGGCTGTATGTTTCATACTGCCCGAGGAAGACTTCGAGCTCAACGCAGCATCGAGCTTAGTTTTCCGTTCTCTGCAGGTGATCGGCGTGAAATATTCGGACTAAACACAACCATTATTTTATTTTTTTAGGAAAGTTTTAGTGAAATAAATTATTTGCCATTCAAATCTTTTCAATCACATTACCAATTAAGAGGGCTAGCCCGCATATTTCATACTAATCTACTGCGTAAGCCGGGAAGCCAGATGGATGCTGCGTTAGACTCACATTTTGATTTGGACAGTATGTACACATACAGCCCGGCATCAAAATGCTCGTCCGCCTTACCCCATCAGCCTTCGCGGCCTCCTCGTCACGATCAGTATGAAATATCCGGGCTAGTAATTATGACATTTTCTGGCATTGGTGCTTTTATAGTGCCAGAAGTAGTAGTTACTGTACTGTGGAACTGAAACCAGGTACCGTGACTACGGTGTTTTCTGTGAGATCCTAGGGATTCACATAAGGGGTCTTATTTTTAAGACCATTGAGTCCTCCTACGGTGATAGTAATACCCGTTCCTGGTACTCGTACAAATCCAACGGCATCGTCGATAGAGAAGGCATAAACGTTTGCATTGAGATCATGATGGATGAGACGAACATAAGGATTCAGGTTATATTTGCTAGTGTAGTCAGGATATTTGGTTCCTCCCGAAGGATTAGTTGTGATTCCTTCTTCAAGTGATATGTACTGTTGTGAGAGAGTCGGTCCAAAAGCATCGGTAAATCCTAGGATACGGCCCGTAATGGCTTCATCAGTGGTACTGCCTCCATCCTCCTTAAAAGCATTCCAAACATCTGTGGCATTTTTTTGAAATGCATTACAAAAAGGACATTGAGTTTCACAATCACTACAAAAATCAGGACTTATTGCCTTCTTCCAACGAGCGACTACATTTTCTAATCCTACGGTAGGTCCCTCTTGAGCGACGCGATCTCCTTGCAACATAAACTTCGAGGAGTCATGCGAAGAACGAGCCTGATCAAGGGCAAAAAGATTAAACCCACCAGGGATACTGTAGTAGGGATTTCCGTTGGAGAGGAAAAAATAGGGCCATTGTTGATTCTTTACAAAATCAGCGATAATAGACTGAAATTCATCCAAATTTTTATCCGTGCCACTATAACCAACGCTTCCATCTTCAACTTCAATCGCTAAGGGAAGGTAGACACTATCAACATAGGAGACATCATAACCTACATAATGGCCGCCACTGTTGTCGAAAGTGTATTCGGCAAACTGATACGGATCATCTAATGGTAATCCAGCTCCTTGTTCATCAACATGGACTGGAAATCCACTCACGGAACCTTGAACTTTAGGATTGGGAGCAGGGGGCGTTTGATTATAAACATAGACACGAGCTGCATTCCACCAGCTGATGCCACCTTGCTCTTGAGGGACCTGAATACTGATTGACTGATTTGCAGGAACTCCAACAACCTGATCAGAAATGTTTAGGTACAGAGAATAGATCCATACATTCGGGGCCCCTTCTGGTTTTTGAGTAACTTGAACGATCGGATAAATCGTTTTATCGGTATTATTAAAAATATTAATATTTTTCGTCTCGCTTGGATCCGCATGCAATGAAGCTGATACAAGGGTAAATACAAAACAGAGAAACAGTTTATTTAATGACATGGTTTTTCCTCCTTAAGAAGTGTTAATTGGCTTACCCCGGATATTTCATACTCATCAGCTCTCTACAGGTGATTAGCATGAAATACCCGGGCTAGTTGAAAACTGAAAATCCATTCTTAGAACTACTTTTATTCTTCTGCAACATAATTAACTCGGATGTTTCATACTGATCGTGACGAGGAGACCGCGAAGGCTGATGGGGTAAGGCAGACGAGCATTTTGATGCCGGGCTGTATGGACTCAATACCTGGGTTAGTTTGAAATTGCTTGGCTTACTTCCTCTACCGTAGTGATTCCTTGTCGCACAGCACGCTCTCCCTCAGCAATCAGAGAGATCATTCCTTGGTCGATCGCTTTTTGTCGAATTTGATGGTGAGGAGCTTTTTGATGAATAAGCAGCCGAAGTTCATCATTCAATGTAAGTAGCTCAAAGAGGCCGATTCTACCTTGGTAGCCAGTCTGATGACATTGGTCACAACCAGCGCCACAATATAACTTTTCGGGCAAGGAGCTCTTTTTAAAAAATGCTACGATTGCTGGAGTATATTTTTCTGAAGAATAAGAGGTGCGACAGTAGGGGCATATTTTTCGAATCAGCCGCTGAGCTACAATACCCTCTAGTGTCGTTGCAATCATCAAGGGATCTAGTCCCATGTCAATAAGCCGCGAAATGGCTGCTGCAGCATCATTTGTATGAAGTGTTGTTAGGACAAGATGACCCGTAAGCGAGGCCTGCATAGCCATGTGAGCTGTCTCCTCATCACGTGTCTCTCCCACCATGATAACATCGGGATCATGACGCAAAAAGGAGCGTAACAGTGACTGAAATGTTCTTCCGATTGCTTCATGAATGGGAACTTGCATCACACCCTCGATTTCATACTCCACGGGATCTTCTGCAGTGATCAATTTCAGATTGTTTTCTTGAAGTTCTTGAAGACAAGCATAGAGGGTGGTGGTCTTGCCAGCACCAGTAGGACCAGTAACAATGAGGAGTCCATGTGGCTTCT
>JAIPKF010000053.1 GCA_021733705.1 Chthoniobacterales bacterium | reverse complement strand
AATCGACGAGAGAAACTTTAGAATCCACGATAATAATTCGATCTTCTGGAAGATAAATAATGGCGTCAGGACGAAGGCGCTCTGAGGTGGAGACCTGTAATTCAAACTCACGTCCTCGCTCTAATCCAGAAAGTTCCAAGGTCCGCTCCAAAATGAGCTCTCCCCAAGCTCCACGTCGTTGAGATTTTCCTTGTAAGGCCGAAGCCAAATTTTGGGCATCATGGGAGAGCTGATGATTCAGCGTTGCGAGTTGTTGTAATTGTTGTTGAAGGCTTCCGTGATGGTGAAGGCTCGCTCCATGGATTTCCTCCACGCGTTTACGAAAGATTTCGAGATTCTCTTTGAGAGGAGAGAGAACATGGGTTAATTGCTCGTGACTTTCCTGAGTGAGCTGTTCTGTTTTCTTTTCTAAAATCTCTGTAGCAAGGTTACGAAACTGAGTGTTCATGATCTCAGTGAGTTGGAGCTGATCTTGTTGTTTGCGCTCTGCAGAGGAGAGGAGGTCTTCGACTTGTTTTTTCCAAGGAGCAATAGCCTCGATAAGTTCTTGGGTTGCACGTCGCGTGCGAAGCCACCATCCAAGAAAGATTCCTAATAAAAGTGTGCTAGCAATGAGGAGCAAGAGGAAGGGGAGATTCATGAAATACCAAAGTAAAGGATTGTGCGTAGAACTCTTCTATAGGAACAGAGACATTGTGATGTAGGAAGAAAACTTCTCAAGAGAGTTCTTTTTTTATCTGCATGCAAAAACGATCTGCAAAACTGAGGGCGAATTCTTGAAGAGAGAGTTGTGGGTTTTCTAAAAGAGGTCTGAGATTAAGAGCGTAGGCAACATGAGTTGCAAGATCAGCAGTATGAGGATCTGAAAAAGTTGCGTTAGCTCGATATCTACCTAATGCTGCAAGATCATAATGTTTGCCTCCGGAAATTTGAGAATCAAAAACAGAAATTAATTGTTCCCTAAGTTCAGGATGAGCACTGACATCGAGTGAGATTTTGTCATCATCGGTGAGCCAATCAAGGCTTCTCCAGACCTCTCCGCCAAGTAACTGTTTCGGGTGTTGCGTTGCTGGTAAACGCTTGAGGGCCTCAATTACTGCGTAGCAAATAGCACGATGAGTAGGATGTTTATCAAGAGGATGATGGGTGTAAATGACCTCTGGTTGGAGCTGCTGAAGTATTTCGTGAAGTGCATCAACAAGAGAATGACTGCTCAAACCTTGAACGGACGAAGAGGAGAATTCAAGTTGAGCCATGAATAGATAACTGCCGATACGTGCAGCATGATGCTGTTCTTTTTGGCGGATATGGGCGATCTCTTGATCACTTAAGGAGGCGTAAGCTCCACCACGAGGGCTGCCACTGCCTGAGGTACAAATGATTCCTCCAAAATGCTGAGTAGGTTTTTTATAGCATTCTAAAATTCCATGAAGAGCCATGATTTCAAGGTCATCTTGATGGGCTCCAATACCAAGGTGGGTGAGCTTGGAAAGTGCTTCAGCAAAGGAAATGTCAGTAGGAATAAAGAGATCCATAATAAAATGTTAACTATTATAAATCGAAATTGATGGAGTGCGAACAGTAATACCATTTTAAAAAAAAATAGCCTGGATATTTCATACTGATCACCTGCGGAAGTCGCGAAGAGTGATGGTATACTCTTTTTAGAAATCGAAAGGAGATAATATCTTTTCTTAATGGAATCTATCTTTGTTCTGAGTTAATATGTTTCTCCATGTCATTATTACACTCTCGATCTCCATTGATCATTGCCGGTCGTTCTTTTTCATCACGACTTATTTTAGGAACAGGAAAATTTTCATCTTCACAAATAATGTGTGATGCTCTTCAAGCCAGTGGTGCGGAAATGGTAACCGTGGCATTGCGTCGCGCTGATCTGAGCGGAAAAAAAGATCCTTTTGCCAATATTCTTGAATTCCTAGATGAGAAAAAATATTTAATTCTTCCTAATACGAGTGGTGCTAATACTGCGGTAGAGGCAGTTCGTCTAGCTCGATTAGCTGTTACAGCTGGATTGCCCTCGTGGATTAAATTAGAAATTCATCCCGATCCCCGCTACTTGCTTCCCGATCCTATAGAGACATTGCGAGCTACTGAGATTTTGGTGAAGGAGGGCTTTACTGTTCTTCCCTATATTAACGCCGATCCTGTTCTTGCGAAGCGCTTGCAAGACGTAGGGGCTGCTGCTGTTATGCCTCTCGGTTCTCCCATTGGATCCAATCGAGGTCTTGAAACCCGTGCGATGATTGAAATCATTGTGGCACAAGCTATCGTTCCAGTCATTGTCGATGCTGGTTTAGGAGCTCCCAGTCATGTTGCTGAAGCTTTGGAGCTTGGAGTCGATGCTGTTCTTGTCAATACAGCTATTGCAGCAGCTGCAGATCCAATTCGTATGGCAAGAGCCTTTGCTCTAGCTGTAGAGAGTGCTCTTGAAGCTGTTGCTGCAGGACTTCCCTCAAGAGCAGATCATGCTTTACCGACAAGTCCCTTAACGGCCTTCTTAGAAAATAAAAACCTGATAGAATAGAGTCTTTCTTCTATTAAATAATCGGACCATTGCACTTGTTCTTTTGGGCCTGCTTCGTTCTCACACTGTTACATTTCTTTGGATAGCGCTCGGCCTTAGGCCTTGCTCTTCCTAAAAAGACCTGCGTTCTTTCATGTAATTTCAAAATTCAAAGACTGTTTTGATGGTTCCATTTCGTTATCTCAACGATTCTTTACAACCCTATAAATTTTTTTAATCTTCCACTTATTCCCATGTCCGAAACAGCGACTCCAATGATGAAGCAGTATCACTTACTGCGGCGTGATCTTCCTCCGGACACATTTTTACTTTTTCGTCTTGGTGACTTTTATGAGCTTTTCCTAGAGGATGCAGTGCAGGCTGCACCTATTCTTAATGTGGCTCTCACAAAGCGTGGGGAGACCCCAATGTGCGGTGTTCCTTATCATTCAGCTCGCGTTTATTTAGAAAAATTACTCGCTGCAGGGAAGCGGGTAGCACTTTGTGAGCAAATAGGAGAGGTTCAAACTGGGAAGCTTGTGCAACGTCAAATTACTCGAATCTTAAGTCCTGGAACCTAGGAGGATGTGGGATTAGAGGCCTCTAAGAATAATTTTACAGCAGCTATTCTTGTTCATTCCCTCCAAAAAAAGGAGGAAGAAAATTTATCCTTTGGGCTCGCCTTTATCGATTTAAGTACTGGAGAGTTTTTTGTTACGGAGTTTTCAAATTATGAAACACTCTTAGACGAGATAGTTCGGGTCTCTCCAGCAGAAGTAGTAGCTCCAAAAAAAATAGAGGTAACTCTCCCTCTTATTAAAAAAGATCTCCCTTCTCTTGAACTGTTGGAGGATTATCTTTTTGATCCGACTGGTGCGTGCGAGCACCTCTCTACGCATTTCAAAGTTCACTCCCTTGATGGGTTTGGGGTGGAGGAGCTTCCCATTGGGATGATAGCGGCAGGGGGGCTGCTTCATTACATTACACTCCACCTACGACGTGATGTTTCTCATCTTCGAACGCTGCGCCCGTATCATTATCATAATCACCTCATCATTGATGCAACAACTCAATCGCACTTAGAGCTAGTGACTTCTCGCGCCGGTCGTGGAATGACACTTTTAGGGACTTTGGATAGGACAAAGACACCGATGGGGAGCCGAATGCTGCGAGAGTGGATAGTGCGTCCTCTTTCTCATGTTATTTCCATTACGGAGCGACTTGATTTAGTAGCTCTCTTGCTGGATCAACCATTGTTGCTTGGGGATCTTCGTGAGGAACTCTCTGGTATTCGTGACATGGAGCGTTCTCTTTCTCGTCTGAGCCAAAATAGTGCCAATGCACGTGATCTGGCCTCATTGAGTTCTTCATTGGGACGTATTCCGCATTTGAAAAAAATAGGAGCTAGACTTTTATCGGCTGCTACGTCTGATGTTCCCTTATTCCAAAATCTCGTTGATCAACTTCATACGTTAGACCCTCTTTATGAAAAACTAGTTTCTGCCCTTGTAGAAGAACCTCCAGCGACCATCAAGGAGGGAGGGATGATTCGTGAAGGATTTGATCAGAATTTAGACGAGCTTCGCTTAGGTGCAAGTGATGGGAAAAAATGGATTGCAGCACTTCAAGAACAGGAGATACAACGCACTGGAATTAAGTCTCTCAAGGTTCGCTTTAATGCTGTTTTTGGCTATTTCATTGAAGTTACAAGTTCCAATTTGGCCCATGTTCCAGCGGATTATATCCGCAAGCAGACAACGGCCAATGGAGAACGCTTTGTAACTCCGGAACTCAAAGAAATGGAGGGAAAAATTCTAGGTGCTGAAGAACGATCCAAGGCTTTGGAGCTGGCCCTCTTCCAACTTCTTAGAGGTGCTGTGCTGGATTCAGTCTCCAAGATTCAAGAGACAGCATCAGCTGCTGGGAGACTCGATGTTTTTTCTTCTTTTGCAGAGACGGCCCGACTCTATGGATATACCCGCCCAGAGATCGACACTTCTACTATTTTTTCTATCAGCGAAGGGCGTCATCCGGTAATCGACCAACAATTACGAGAAAAATCGTTTGTTCCCAATGATGCTCTTCTTGATGGGGATGGAGATCGTATGGCCATTATTACTGGACCTAACATGGCTGGCAAATCGACTTATTTAAAACAGTGTGCGCTCCTCACCATCCTGGCACAGATGGGAAGTTATGTGCCTGCTAAAAGAATGCATTTAGGTATTGTTGATCGACTTTTTACTCGGGTCGGGGCGAGTGATGATCTCTCTCGAGGTCAGTCAACTTTTATGGTGGAGATGCATGAAACAGCTAAAATACTTCACCATGCAACGAGCAAAAGCCTTGTCCTGCTCGATGAAATTGGTCGTGGTACGGCAACTTTTGATGGGCTCTCTCTGGCATGGAGTGTTGCCGAGCATCTCTATGATTTCATTAAAGCGCGCACGATGTTTGCTACCCATTATCACGAACTTCCCGATCTTGCTCGAACGCGCCCAGGAATTAAAAATCTCAACGTTGCTGTACGTGAAAGAAATGAAGAGATTGTTTTTCTCCACAAGATTGTTCCTGGAGCTGCTGACCGAAGTTACGGAATTGCTGTTGCTCGCCTTGCCGGGTTGCCCTACTCAGTGATAGAACGAGCTCAAGAAATCCTCATTAATCTTGAGAAAGCAGAGCTCAACGCCGAAGGCCGTCCTCAGTTAGCCTCCCATTCGATACCTCAGAGAAGAACCTCCCGCAAGCAAGTGGTGGAGGAGGGGCCAACGCTATTTGATTAATCACTTAGCTCAAATATCCGGGCTAGGTCAGCTGGTAACGAATCTTCCCAGCGATACGTGACTCCATCATAAAAAATTCCTAGTGCTGTCGAATGGAGTGCATGACGTGGAAGCCATAGTTTTTCTGCTAATGCTGTTGTCCAACCCGTCTTAATAAATTCGAGGTAATACTCTTCTGAGGGGCCGTAGATTTTGTCACCGACAACCGGGTGTCCGATGGAAGCAAGGTGAACACGAATCTGATGAGTGCGTCCTGTCAGTGGAGAGCAGCGGAGTAGTGACAATGGACCATATTTGGGATGAAGGGTTTTTTTTTCGACATGCACATGAGTCATTGCTGGAATTCCTTGAGGATGCGTAGCCCGCTTCAGCCAAATATTAGAGGAAGCCACCTCACCAAGACGGAGAATTGGGGTATCAATGGTCTGCTCTTCTTTTTCTAGAAAGCCGATCACAACGGCGAGATACTCTTTTTTAATCTTCCTCTGTTCCATGGCCATAGAACAGTAACGAGCTGCTTTATAATTTTTAGCCACTAGCATAAGGCCACTTGTTTCACGATCGAGTCGATTAATGAGGGAAATTTGTCCACCTGTGGTTTTTTCATAAGCCAGAAGTTCATGGAGCCGATCCCAGAGGGTGATGGGACCTCCAGGTTTGGTGGGATGAACGAGGAGAAAAGGAGGTTTATTAATGACAAGCAGGTCTTCTGTTTCTGCAATAATCTGGAAGTCTGCTTGATTAGTCATTGGAATTGGAAGAGAATCACCGAATCTTTTTTGAATTACTATGGAAAAACAGCGCACATTAGCCCAGTCAGTGAGCCTTACAGGCGGTACTTTGCACACAGGAGGTCATGTTACCTTGACCATTCATCCAGCACCTGCCGGTCACGGTTACAAATTTCGCCGCATCGATTTACCAGATGAACCCATCATTGATGCTAAGGTTGAACATGTCAAAACTGTAGAACGGGCTACCACTTTAGTCGAAGGGAATGCTAAAATTCACACTGTGGAGCATGTCCTCTCAGCACTTGCAGGGATGAGGATTGATAATGCTCTTATAGAGATGAATGCTAATGAACCGCCGATTGGGGACGGAAGTGCCTTGCCTTATGTTGATCTTATCAAACGTGCTGGCATTGTAGAACAGAGGGAGGAACGTACTCTTTTTGAAGCCAATGAGCCTATTCACGTAGAGTCTAAGAATGGATCAATCATGACTCTTTTTCCGTGTTCTGGATTCCGTATTTCTTGCACTCAGGTAGGACCGCAGGGACGCTTTACGCAATATTTGTCACTTGAGATTACTCCTGAAATTTATGAAAAGGAGATTGCTCCAGCTAGAACTTTTGTTTTTTACGAAGAGGTCAAGGATCTTATGGAGAAAGGCCTCATTAAAGGTGGAAGTATTGAAAATGCATTGGTCGTACGAGGTGATTCAGTCTTGAGTAAAGAGCCTCTTCGTTTTGCAGATGAATTTGTCAGACATAAAATTCTCGATATCATTGGCGATTTAGCACTCGTAGGACGTCCTTTGCAAGGGCACATTGTTGCGATACGACCAGGGCATGGACCCAATACAGAGCTCGCCCGACTTATTACCAAGAGTCATGCAGAACTTTTAGCTATGGCCCCTCATCCGATGACTTCATCTCTACCTGTTTTGGATATTGATGAAGTGATGAAGGTCCTACCACATCGTTATCCCTTTTTAATGGTAGATCGTATTGTGGAGTTTGATGGTGTTATGAAAGCAGTTGGTGTCAAAAATGTGACCATCAATGAACCTTACTTCCAAGGTCACTTTCCAGGACATCCTGTGATGCCGGGCGTTCTTCAAGTGGAGGCTATGGCCCAAGTTGCCAGCATTATCATGATGCGAAAGACTGAAAATGCTGGAAAGATTGGTTACTTCATGAGTGCTGATGAAGTCAAATTTAGAAAACCGGTAGTTCCTGGGGATACTCTTTTTATTCATGCAGAACTCACACGTGCTCGAAAAAATATGGGTTCGGCGACATGTCAATGTTTCGTTAACGGTGTTGTAGTTTCTGAGGCTAAGCTTCTCTTTGGATTGGTGAATCGATAAGTTATGGCCTCTATTCATTCTACAGCTATTATTGATCCAGGTGCTAAGATCGGCTTTGGAACACGCATTGGGCCTTACTGTGTGATCGGTTCAGGAGTTGTTTTAGGAGAACATTGTACGCTCCATAACCATGTAACCATTACTGGACCTACGACAATTGGTGCTCACAATGAGTTTTATCCCTATGCTTCAATAGGAGAGCAAACTCAAGATCTCAAATATGTCGGAGAGCCTACTTTTTTAGAAATTGGTCATCACAATTGCTTTCGAGAATTTGTAACAGTGAATCGTGCTACAGCTCCCCATGGAAAGACACTCATTGGAAATCACGGAAATTTTTTAGCTTATGCCCATATTGCCCATGACTGTGTTGTTGGAAATCATGTCATATTTTCAAACAATGGAACACTTGCTGGGCATGTGAGTGTCGAAGATTATGTGGTGATTGGCGGCTTAAGTGCTGTTCATCAATTTTGCCGTATTGGTCAGCATGCCATTATTGGAGGATGTACCAAAATTGTTCAAGATGTTCCAAGCTTTATGATCGCTGATGGAAACCCTGCAGAGGTTCGTGGTATTAATCAGATCGGTTTAGAACGTTATGGTATGAGCTCCTCAGAGATTCGTGATCTTCGTGAGGCTTATAAAATCATCTATCGCGGATCACTCAATACAGCTCAAGCACTCGAAGTGATCCAAGAAAAGTACCAACAATCGCTTCTGGTTATGGCTCTAATCCACTTTATCTCTAATAGTAAACGTGGAATTGTTCGCTAACCCCAAATTAAAAAAACAAAGTAATGTTAGTACTTCATACACTGAGAAAAATATTTTCTAAAAATGATTTTAGGTTGCTTGAATCGAAATAAACGGATTACTCTTTTCAGATGAAAAGTTCTTTATCTCTGCTTCCATTGGCTCTTCTCATTGTGCTTGCAGGAATAGTTTGTATTTTTATTCCGGGTTGCGCTAACGGACCCGCTGTTGATCCTCAGGTGACCGCGATTGTTGACGCTCATGGGGTCTCCGCTGCAACAAGCGATAAGATCAATCATGGTCAGCACTTAGACTACAACGATATTACGAATCTTGTGAAGAGCAGAGTCCCTACTTACGTTACCGTGGGATACTTGCGTAGCACCGAAGTTGTTTATAATTTTACCTATCAACAACTGCACCATTTGCGTTCTATCGGAGCTTCTCGAGAGCTAGTGAATTATTTAAGCGAGACTCAAGGTTTTTATGGAAACAATAAAACAGTCTCTTCAGGTTTCAAAATTCCAAAATATATTCGAGATAACTCCATGCTAAATCAGGATAAGCAACCATTTTTTTACAATGAGCCGATTGTTGATGACTGGTATGATTCGGTGTACGAGGAGTCGTGTTACTCCCCTTTTTCTTTCAATTAGTAAAACCGTGTCGCAAACTCTACTGAGGCAGCGAAGAGCGGTGTCGCTGCGGTGCTCGCCTCGTCGAGTA
>JAIPKF010000052.1 GCA_021733705.1 Chthoniobacterales bacterium | reverse complement strand
CCTGATGCAGACAAGGAGGGTGATGGATTGCGACGACGGCTGTATGTTTCATACTGCCCGAGGAGCAATTCGAAGCTGACGCAGTATCCATCAGGTGTTCGCAAGCCGCAGCAGAATCAGTATGAAATATGCGGGCTAGATCAATTTAACAAATCGGCCTCCTGGTATCGATCGCACATGACCACTGAGCTCCATGGCCAGCAATTTTGAAGAGACAAGCGCTGGTGATAATGAGGAGAGAGCAATAATTTGATCGATAGGAGTTGCTTCATCCCCAATAGCCTCATAAATAATTAAATCCTCACCATGCAATGAGAGTGTTGGTTTGCTATGTTCTAACTGTGGTTGATTCGAAAAAAGAAGTGGAAAATCACTGAGAATATCTCCTGCTTCCATCACAAGTTTTGCTCCTTGCTGGATTAATTTATTGGAGCCTAGAGCGCTCGCTTGATTGATTCTTCCAGGAACGCTGTAGATAGAGCGTCCTTGTTCCATTGCTTGATTAGCGCTAATGAGTGCTCCACTTCGTAGCCCTGCCTCGACTACTAACAATCCAAAAGAACATCCACTAATGATACGATTACGCTTTGGAAAAGTGTATTGCGAGGGCTTTGTACTCATTGGAAATTCTGTAATCACAGCCCCTGAAGAGATGATTTTTTCAGCAAGTGGGATATTTTCCTGAGGATAAATCTCTTCTAAACCACTTCCCAAAACAGCGATGGTACGCCCGTGAGCTGCTAAGGCTGCTTGGTGAGCGATGGTATCAACACCGCGAGCCAGGCCGCTAAAAACGGTCAGCCCTGCATAGGCAAGTTGGTAGCCTAATTTTTTAGTAGCCTCCAGCCCATAATGGCTTGCATCACGGGTCCCCACGATACCGATACCATGGTGTAAGTCACGCTCTTCAAGTTTTCCCCAACAATAGAGAACTATGGGAGGATCTGCGATATTACGGAGCAAGGAGGGGTAGGTTTTATCAGAAGCAATAAGGACCTTTGCTCCAAAGGCTTCAATGCGGTCTATTTCAGCCTTAAGGTCCACTTGCTTTTCCCATGTTCTGATCGATTCTGCAATCTCATGACCGACTCCCTCTACATGACGTAATGACTCGCCGGTTGCTTTTAGAACTGCCACAGCAGACCCGAAATGGTGATATAATTTTCTAAAACGAAGTGGCCCCACATGGGCAATCATATTGAGAACTATAGAGGCTTCTGTTTCTGTCATCTCCTCCCATTAGCAGATAAGAGACTTCTAATAAATCTTAAAATGAGATTTTTGAAGTAGCACTGGGGGCCTTCATCATTTAAAAAAGAATCCATTATGAGCTTCCTTAATACCTCTCATTTTCCTTTTCTCTCAACACTAGAAGATCATTGGAAAGAAATCCGTTCAGAGTACGATGCTATGGCTGCTCAGTCGATTCCGTGGCACGAAGCCATTCACAATGGAAAGTGGGATGTCATTGGGTTCCGTTTTCAAGGTCACGATATTTTAGAAAATCAACGTCATGCTCCAATCACCACATCGATTTGCGATCAAATACCTGGAATTTTTAGTTATGGTTTTTCTATTATGAAACCAGGATGTGAAATTAAGCCCCACGTGGGTTATACCGACGCAGTGTTAAGAGCTCATCTTGGCTTGTATTCAAATCCCCATGCTGCACTTCAAGTGGGAGAGGAGGTGTGCACTTGGACTCCTGGAAAAATTTTTGTCTTTGATGATACCACGTTGCACTCAGCCTGGAATCGAGGGGATTCAACACGTGTCATTCTCTTGTTTGATTTTTTCAGACCCGTAGAAGAGGAAGAGTTTTCTAACAATGGGAATAAATCTGCCACTGAGGAACTATCTCAGAAGTAACGGAGCTTTGTTCCCCTGCAATAAGACGATGCATTCCTGCAAAGGCAATCATAGCTGCATTATCGCCGATAAGCTCAGGTTGCGGAAAATGAATTTCCCACTGACATTCTCTGCATAGAGCAATCAAACTATTTCTCAAAGCACTATTGGCCGCTACTCCACCACTAACACCAATACACGAGAGACCTTCCATTTGAGCGGCCCGGCGCGTCTTTTCAACAAGAACCTCTATAACCGCCTGCTGAAACGATGCAGCGAGGTCTGCAAGTTCCGAAGAATCAGGAATCATCTCCCTTTGTTCCAAAAAATAACGAACAGATGTTTTTAATCCACTAAAACTAAAATTCAGATTCCCCTTTTCCATGAGAGCTCTTGGAAAAGAATATCGCTTGGGATTACCAGACTGTGCAAGACGATCAATTTCTACCCCTCCTGGATAAGGCAATCCTAAAAGTTTAGCAACTTTATCAAAGGCCTCTCCAGCAGCATCATCATGAGTGCGACCGAGAAGTTGATAATCTCCTGCTCTGTTCACTTTGGTGAGCTGAGTATGACCACCGCTGACTAAGAGGGAGAGATGTTTGGGGATTTCTGTTTTTAAAAAAAAGGGAGACAAAAGATGCCCTTCAAGATGATTGACCGCCAGATAGGGAATACCTAGACCTAAAGCTACTCCCTTTGCATAAGAGGCTCCCACTAATAGTGCAGGAGCCAAGCCCGGACCTGCTGTGGCAACGACTGCTCCTAAATCAGAGGGTCGTAGTTTGGCCTCTGCCAACGCACGATGAAAAAGGGGATCGATTGTAAGGAGATGATTACGCGATGCCACTTCAGGAACAACGCCCCCAAAACACGCATGCAACTGACTTTGAGATGCAATGAGATTTACTAATAATTCCGAGGGAGGGCGTATGATGGCAATAGCCGTTTCGTCGCAAGAGGATTCAATGGCAAGAATGGGTCGATGAAAATTCACATCAAGTGAAGGGTGATGGGGTAGTAAGATCAGCGTTATTGCCTATGGTCTGGAGAAGCTAGTCTAAACCAACTTCAAAGGCATTCCATGCATCATGAAGTGCTAAAGGGTCAGAACGCAACTCTTGATAATGTTTGTATAAACAAGAAATCAAAATGGGAATGAGTTGCTCACGATCAATATGATCGATACCAGCTAAGGTGAGAGAGGTAGCCTTTTCACAAAGTTCCGAAGGGAAATCCTTAGCTTGTTGATGAATATTGATTCCGAGGCCTATAACAGCAAAAGAGGAAATTCCCCGTCGTGTTTCAACAAGAATACCAGCCACTTTTTTGCCCCGAAGGAGAAGATCATTAGGAGCCTTTATCTTTAACAAAGAAGGGCTGATTCCCAGTTCTAGTAATGCATGGCTTAGACTCACAGGCCCTAATTGTGAAAGTCCTTTGATGATTTCGTTCTCAATAGGCAATCGCAAAAGTAGCGACATCCAGAGCCCCATTCCAGAAGGACTTGTCCATGGCCGATGAAATTGCCCCCTTCCACGTGTCTGTTCATCAGCAATCACAATGGTGCCCTCTGGTGCTCCGCTCTCTGCCATCTCTAGAAGGAGGTCATTGGTAGAGGAGAGCGATTCAAAAAAAAGAATATTTTGAGACCATGGAGAGTTAACCCGCATATTTCATACTGGTTCGTTGCGAGGCAACGAAGGTGATGGATTGCGACGACGGCTGTATGTTTCATACTGCCCGAGGAGCAATTCGAAGCTGACGCAGTATCCATCAGGTGTTCGCAAACCGCAGCAGAATCGGTATGAAATATACGGGTTAATTGGAAGATTCTTAAGAGAAAGCATTGTAATCAAGGAGACTAAAATAATTCTAATGAAAGATCAGCCCACACAGCAGAATGAGTGAGTGCTCCTAAAGAAATTTCATCAACACCTGTTTGGGCAACTGCTCGAAGATTTTTTTGGGTAATACCCCCACTGGCTTCCAGGCGGATTGCAGGTGCCTTTTGATTCCTCAGAGCCACGGCTGTACGCAGCATCTCAAGACTCATGTTATCAAGCAAAATGGTCGTAATTTCAGGAATACTTAAAAATAATTCGACTTGGTGCAGTGTATCGGCTTCCACTTCGATATTCATGTGTGGATATTGCCATCTCGCTTTTTTGAGATAGCCTGGCAAATTCAATGCAAGATCCCCTCCCAATGCAGCAAGATGATTATCCTTAATTAAAATAGCATCATAGAGTCCCATACGGTGGTTTTTTCCACCGCCTGCTCTTACCGCCTCTTTTTCAAGGATTCGCCAGCCTGGAGTCATCTTACGTGTATCTAATATCGTCACTCCAGTTCCTGAAACCAAATCAACATGCGCACGCGTGGTTGTGGCAATACCCGCAAGGCGCCCTAAAAAGTTGAGCACAATACGCTCTGCAGAAAGCAAAGATCGTGTTGAACCCTCCAGATCCAAAAGCGTTTCTCCTGCATCTCTTTTTTCTCCCTCTGAAGTGCGAGGTGTTACAATAATCTGAGGATCTATTTTCTGGAAAACCTGGAGAACAGTGGAAATGCCTGAGACAACTAAAGGCTGACGCGTTATGATTCGTCCCCTGCTACGTTGTGTTACTGGAATAAAAGCAAGGGAAGTAATGTCACCAGTGCCGATATCCTCAGCTATAGCCATCTTAATGAGATCGTAAGAAATAGGAGACATAGGAGGAAAATGAATAAATTTTAAATGAGAAAGCAAGCCCAGGTGAGCCGATCAGGCGCAAGCGAGTAACTAGCAAACCTACTGCACATGAGGAATACTCAAGATAGGAAGACCAGAATGACGCTGTAATAAGTAGCTATAAGACTATTTTATACGTTCTAAAAATCTTTTTTAAAATTGATTACAACTCTCCGTAGCTCTTAGAGAATCGTTTTTTTTGGTCCTCTTCAGAAGATATTTTTTCTTCAATGATAGAATCTGCTTGGGAGGAGGGCTCTGGATTAGAGATTGCTTTATTTTCAGGATTATCATTGGAAACTTGGACAAAAGACATTTGCAAGTCACTCAAAATACTTCCTAAAACTTTTTCCTCATCAGAGGAAAGATTGCCACGTGTTTTTTCTTTAAGCATCTCTATATAATCAATGAACATCCGTGCTGCTTCCAAGTTCACTATTGTTTCTCCGGTGGAAGGATGTGGAAGGCGCCCTAGAAAGAGCATGGCCTGTTGAGCCTGCATCATAATAAATTCGATAAAACGTTGTGCAGTTTCTCCGGTTTGTGAATCAGCTTTTTGAACTTCAGGCATATAAATAAATGTTAAGCGTTAATGATACTGGTTAAAAAATAATAGGCTATCATTTGATAAGTTATACTAATTCCATTGAATCATTGAACCTAAAAACGTGAATGCAAATGGAAAATATGCGGGTTAACCCGCATATTTCATACCGATCATCTGCGAAGACCGGGAAGCCCTATGGATGCTGTGTTGATCTCGAAGTCTTCTTCGGGCAGTGTGTACACACACAGCCGTCGTCAGACTTCATCGCTCGCCTTGCCCCATCAGCCTTCGCGATCTCCTCGTTACGATCAGTATGAAATATCCGGGTTAACGCTTCTTTTCTAGCGGCTCGGGTGCCACAGTTACTTCTACAGAACCAGGAACATTGAGATATTTTTTGATCACACTATTGAGATTCTCTAAGGTAATACTGTTAATTTCTTTGGTGCGCTGCAAATAGTGATCAAATCCCAGCCCAAGGAGCTCTTCGCTGAGGCACCGGGCAGCAAGGCCTGCATTGGATTGTATCGCGATCGCTTCTTCTCCAAGCACTTTCTTTTTGGCCTTGACTAGTTCCTCATCTCGTAATCCCTCGTGAGCTACTTTGTTTATTTCGTCATTAAACTCACTGGATGCGTGACCTAGTTTTTCTGGATCGGTTCCCATATAAAAAACAAAAGATCCACCAGCAAGCCCCATGGAGGTGGAGGCCCCAACGTAATAGGCAAGTCCCTGTTTTTCTCGTATACGATCAAAAAAGCGAGATCCCAAATCACTGCATGCAGAGTCGAGCAACTCCAGTGCGGGACGATCTGGACTCGTTGCAGGTACCGTAAGGAAACCTTTCACCACAACTGCCTGCTGTTTCTTTTCAGTTGCAGAGGCCACAATGGGGGAGCTGAGAGAGAGGGGCTTAGGTGGAGATTGAAGAAGCAATTCACCAGCAGGCATCTTCTCAAAAGCCTTGGTAGCCATTTCTACAATTTCAGAGGTCTTCACATCTCCAAAAATGGCAACAACCCCATTCTTGCCAACAATGAGTTTTTGACGGAATTCTTGAAGCATTTCAGAGGTGAGTGAAGGGACTGTTTTTGCTGAGCCCAGCAGAGGCATTCCATAGGGATTAGCACCAAAAAGTTTTGCTTTCACAAGTTTTTGAGCTACGGAAAGCATTTGATCCTCTTCTGCTTTGATGGCAGCAAGCTGAGACGATTTTTCATGTTCTACCTCCTCTTTGGGGAAAGTGGCCTCCATCAGGACCTCTGCCAATAGGTTGAGGCCCACCTCACAATGTGGTGTCATCAGGTGGTCGACAGAAACAGAAAAACTGTTACTTCCTGCAGCTGCTCCAATAGTGGCTCCGACTTGTTCAATGCTCTGAGCAATGTTCTCTGCCGTACGGTTTTTTGTTCCTTTTGTGATCGTACTAGATAAAAGCTCTGATATTCCGTTATCGTGCTCATTTTCCTCAAGCAGCCCACCACGAAACATGGCCATCATAGAGATGAGAGGCAAGCGATGATCCTCACAGACTAAAAGACGAAGTCCATTTGGAAGTATAAATTTCTGGACCTGACGCTCTGTTATTTTTGAATCGGATAATGGTTTTTGGGAATCTGACTGTTTTGGAATGGGATCGAGTGAAACAAGTGAGAGGCTCTCTGGAACCAGATATTTTGCGGCAACACGCTTGATATCTTCAAGGTTCACACGTTTGATAGCGGTAAGATATTCTTTTCCAAAATTAGGATTTCCTGTCTCCAGCCAACTCGAACCATAATCACTGGCTCTTCCACTCACCGTCGTAAGGCTCGCAAAATGATCAGCAAGAATACTATTTTTTGCTTTCTCTAATTCTTTTTCTGAAACTCCTTTTTCCACAAGATTGTTCACTTGATTCAATATTTCTGCTTCAAGAGCATCCCTTTTGGAGGGATCTGTGAGAGCACCAGCATAGATCAAACCTTCATTTCCACTTAATCCATAAAAACCAGACCCAACGTGATAAGCTAATTGTTTTTTTTCACGAATTTCTTGATTCAGAATAGAGCTGGCACCCGAGCCAAGAACTGTTGCAAGAACCTCCACAGCCGGAGCATCAGGATCGGTAATACCAGGGCCCTTCCAAGCCATGCTAAGACGACTTAACTCGGTCGGAAAAATATCTCGAGCTACATTCTTTCCAAGTTGAGTCGGTTCTTTTTTTATAAGAATAGGTTCAAGTGCCCGACGAGGATATTTTGCAAAAAAATCTCGTAATTGTTGCTCAAGAGCAACCGCATTAACATCTCCGACAATCACAAAACAGATGTTGTTAGGAACATAACGTTTTTTGTAATACTCAACAACATCCTCACGGGTGAGCTGATTGTAAACATCGAGGTAACCAATGACGGGTTGGCTAAAAGGGCTTGTATGATAAGCCGTTTTAAAAAGTAGCTTCTGAAGGACTACTTCAGGATTGTCATCTCCCATAGCATACTCACGACGGATCACTTCTTGTTCCTTATTGTATTCATCGACTGGTAAAGCAGCATTCATCATTGCATCTGCTAAAATAGAGACGATCGAGGAGGCCCCTGCAGCGGGAGCATTCACATAAAAAACAGTTCGATCAAAAGAGGTATAGGCATTCATATAGCCCCCTTGCTCTTGAACTTCTTTAGCAATAGCACCAGGAGGACGCGTTGCTGTTCCTTTAAAAACCATATGCTCAAGAATGTGGGAGAGTCCTGCTCCAAGCCATTTCCCTTCATCAATACTGCCAGTAGCACACCAGGCTTGAACACTGACTACAGGAGCATTGTGATCCTCCTCGATAATTATAGTGAGGCCATTAGGTAAGGTCATTATTTTTGGCGCTACAGAAGAGAGTGTTGGTTTATTCATAAAGGAAGAGAGTGATGGAAGGGAGTGAGGGCGGGAAGAATCATCAGATGGTATTGTTGGAGCAGAAGAAACAAGAGAAGCAAGGGAGGCAAAAATGATCCCACTATAAAATATCTTTTTTTTCATATTACAAGAGCGTTCGAAGAGGAAATGGCTGGCTCGAATGGAGAGACAAAAACTTGCTTAAAGTCTAAAAGATGAGCAAAAGAAGCACGTGTATCATTTTCTGTTTTTCCTAAAATCCCGATTTCAATTAAATGAAAAACCATCTCGCCGATATCAGAGGAACTTTGAATACCCCAATAATCCAAGACGGTAATAGCCATGGGACCAAATTCTTGAAGTGCTCGATCACGAAATCCTTCCACTAATTCTACCGCACTTACATGGGTAGTGACATTTAATTTGCGGTTCTTGCGACGACGCTTGATCGTAAAATCCAAAACCTCCCTTAAGAAAAAGTAAGCATCTCGGCGATATCGAGTATCTTTATCAACGATGATATTAACAGCTTGTTCTAGTCCTAAAAATTGCATGAATAATAATTAAAAAGTGGAGGAGTCAGGTGTCGTCTTAGAGATAGAATGGGTTGCACGGTATTCCTTAACACCAAGACCCACAAGAAAGGCAATTAGTATGGCTATGATAACAGATTGTTCGCGATGTGTTAGAAAAAACATACTTAAAAAAAAGCAAAAATATTTAACCCGGATATTTCATAATGATCGTAACGAGGAGATCGCGAAGGCTGATGGGGCAAGGCAGAAGAGCATTTTGATGCCGGGCTGTATGTGTACATACTGTCCAAATCAAAATGTGAGTCTAACGCAGCATCCATCTGGCTCCCCGGCCTCCGCAGTAGATTAGTATGAAATACCCGGGTTAACCCGGATATTTCATAATGATCGTAACGAGGAGATCGCGAAGGCTGATGGGGCAAGGCGAACGAT
>JAIPKF010000051.1 GCA_021733705.1 Chthoniobacterales bacterium | reverse complement strand
GGCATCTTCAGCTTCAACGGCAATGAATCCTTCAGCAATAACAGAGCCGAGTAGCAAAGCGACCTGTGCTCGATCATCAGGAGTTTGTGTTTTGCGAAGTCGAAGTTGAGCTTTCCAGTTAGGATTTCCCAATTTATCGAGCACTCCAAAAATCTCACTGGGTACGGGAACAACGACATCCTGAACAGAAGCTGCAGGGAAGTCCGAGAGATTAATTGAGGTTGGAACGGTCTCTGCAAGCAGTAAAGAGAAGCTAGATAAGAAAACTAACAATACGGAGAGAAAGCATTTCGAAGTCCGAGGAAAAAAAACAAAGGAGTCTTTCATTTTAGAACTGAATCGCAAAAAATAGGATGTATCGGTTTTCATGCTTTGTTTGGACACTACTTGTAGTATAACTATTTTTTCCAATAACGCACCGTAATTATCACGCATCGGGTAGACTTCTCAAAATCAATTTTTAAATGGACGCTCAAAGACTACAACATTTTCTTGATATTGCCGCTAAAAAAAAGATTTTAGTTTTAGGAGACCTCATGCTGGATGAATTTGTGTGGGGAAATGTCGTTCGTATTTCTCCTGAGGCTCCAGTTCCTGTAGTAGAAGTAGAGCGAGAATCGAGCTATCCGGGAGGTGCTGCCAATGTGGCTCGAAATCTCAGGCAATTTTGTCAAGAAGTGCATGTCCTGGGTTCCATTGGAAAAGATGCAGCTGGGGAGAAATTAAGATGCTTAATGGGGGAAGAGGGGTTGGAAACAGAGAGTCTTATTTACACAGAGGAGACCCCCACTATTGTAAAAACACGTATTATTGCTCAACATCAACAGGTCGTTAGGGTCGATCGAGAAAAAAAATCGAGTAGGAATGCTCGTCTTTTACAGAGTGCGATGGAGCGTTCTTTTTTGTTATTGAAAACGATGGATGCCATCCTTTTTGAGGACTACGGTAAAGGGTTTCTCTGCCAAGAGCTCGTCGATGCCATCTTAAATAAAAGGAAAGATCAGATTGTCACGAGTGATCCCCATCCTGGAAACCCTCTTGATTGGCCTGGCATTACAGTGATCAAACCGAACCGTACAGAGGCTTTTGCAGCAGCAGGGGTTCCTTTAACACCACCAGTTTTTCCAGCAGAGCGAGACCTTGCACTCCTCTCCGTTGGAGAGCGATTATTACAACGCTGGCACTCACAAGCCCTCCTTATTACTCTTGGTGAACAAGGAATGATGCTCTTTCGCTCGGGCCATCAACCCTATCACACTCCAACGCGGGCTCAGGAAGTCTACGATGTTTCTGGGGCTGGAGATACTGCTATTGCTCTCTACACTATCGGGATCACCTCTGGGGCAACCCCACAAGAAGCAGCAGAACTTGCAAACCATGCTGCTGGTATTGTGATTGGTAAATTAGGAACAGCTACCTGCTCCCCTGAGGAACTTCAAGAGAGCTTTCTGAAATTTTCCTCATGATCCAAAGTGCAACAATAAATGATGATTCTCATTCTCTCACAAAGGATATCCTTAAGAGTGTGTGTCGACCTCGGTCTGGAGAGGATAGGAAACCGGCACTATTTTTAGATCGTGATGGAACCTTAATGAAAGAAGTAGACCATTGTCATGACCCCAAGGAAGTTGAGGCCATAGAAGGGGCAGTAAGGGGTCTTGAAAAGTCACGTAGGCAAGGTTGGTACAATATTATTATTACTAATCAAAGTGGTATTGGTCGTGGTTACTTTACAGAAAAAGAATTTCAGGCAGTTCAAGAAGAACTTAAACATCAGCTAGGGGATCTCATTGATGCTACGTATATGTCACCAGATCTTCCCAATACTTATTCTTTACGACGCAAGCCTGCTCCAGGGATGTTTCTAGAGGCAGCTCAAGATCTTGGGATCAATCTTTCTGCCTCTTTCATGATCGGAGATCGCACAAGTGATATCGAGGCAGGAAGAGCTGCTGGCTGTCGAACGATTCTGGTCTTAACAGGCTATGGTCAAGAAAACCGAAATTGTGGTGCCGATTTTATTGTAAAAGATGTGACCGAGGCTATAGATGTGGCTCTCAACTTTAACCCGGATATTTCACACTAAATCTATTACGGCTTGTGGAGAGCTCATCATTACTGCGTTGGTCTCGAATTGTGACTTGGGCGGTATGAAACATACAGCCCGGCATCAAAATGCTCGCCTGCCTTACCCCATCAGCCTTTCTGGTCTTCGCAAGTGATCGGTATGAAATATGCAGGCTAAATCCCCCTCATTTTTAGGATTATTTTCCAATACAAAATGAACTGAAAATGGTTCCTAAGATTTCTTCGGAATCGACTCCTCCTGTGACTTCTCCTACCGCTTCTAAAGCATCATGCAGATCAATTGCTAATAATTCTAAAGGTTCGTGTGTAGCTTCCACTACAAGGGCTTTTTCGATCGAATTTAAAGCACGATTAAGACAGTCCTGATGACGTGCATTGATTGCTAAAAGCGAGGGAGTCGCTTCATTAAAAGGACCTGTCTTACCCATTGCACGTTCGATAACAGTTGCGATCAATGTTTCCATTCCTTCTCCTGTTGCACAGGAAATCATGAGCGCAGAGGGAAACTTCTTTTGCAAAGAAGCTCGATTGGTTATCAAATCAACTTTATTAAAAATTAATAATTCCCCCTCTGAGATAGGTACCATTGTCTCTTCAATATCTGTTGCATCGATGAGATGAAGAACATCATCAGCATTCTTAATAGCTTTCTCTGCACGCAAGACCCCTTCACGTTCGATCAGATCCTCTGTCAGCCTGATTCCTGCTGTATCAATAATTCGAAATGGAAATCCACCAAGAATCGTCATTTCTTCAATCGTGTCACGTGTTGTTCCTGCTGTAGGACTGACGATAGCTCGGTCCATTTCTAAGAACTTATTGAGAAGACTCGATTTTCCTACATTGGGAGCTCCACAAAGCACGAGTGAAGCCCCGTCTCTTAATAGACGTCCTTTCTCAGCTGTGGATAATAATGCGACAATCTGATGGCGGCACGATTCCATGCGAGTACGCAAGAGTCTCCCTTGTTCGGGGGTAATATCATCTTCTGGAAAATCAAAAAAAGCCTCCAAATGTGCCACTATCTTGAGTAATTCTTGTTTTATTTTTTCCATTTCCTGGCCTAAGCGACCAGATCGGTGCTCTAAGGCAATGCGTTGAGCATGGGAGGTCTTGGCTGAAATTAAATCCATGACTGCTTCTGCTTGAGTCAGGTCCATTTTTCCATGGAGGTAGGCTCGCTGGGTGAATTCTCCTGGCCGAGCTAATCGAGCTCCCTTCCTGAGTACGGCTTCTAAAAGACGGGCTATCATGAGGGCCCCGCCATGACCACTGATTTCAACAACATCTTCTCCCGTGTAACTCTTGGGAGCTCGAAAAATAGTGAGTAAGACTTCATCCAGTATCTGTTCTTCATGAACAATAGTTCCCAAATAAGCACGGCGTGATTCCATGAGTGGAGGCCGAGAGTTCCCCTGAAAGAGCTGATCCACCAGGGGGATCGCCTCAGGTCCAGAAATTCTAAGTATCGCAATAGCCCCTGATCCTGGAGGGGTAGCAATAGCAACAATAGTTTCGGACATGGTCAAGCTCACTTTACTCCAAACAATCTTCGGTCCTGGATTAATTGAACTACTTCGGGAGGGACCATTCTTTTCCAAGCCTCATCTCCTTTTTTAATTTTAGCAACAACTTGGAGTGATTGAATCCCCAAGTATTCGGGATGGCAGGAATCAAGAGGAACAATAAATTTATTTTTGAGCAGATATTGATACAGTTGGTTGAGATGCGGTTGTATAGGGAAAGAGGAGGCATGAAGTAAATTTCCATTTTCATCGAGCGTTGGATAGACATAGAGTTGGACTCCCTTTTTGAAAAGCCGACCCAGGCCCTCGAGAATTCCCCCTTCCAGTCCAACATAATACTTTTCATCAAAAAGTTCATAGAGACTAGGAACACCTAATGGGAGGCCAATAATTTTATTCGTATAACGCGTGAGATATTGGATAAGACGATAAAATTCACCGTAATTAGAAATTAATACTGTTCTCCCGAGTGCACTTAACATATCAACGCGATCCATGAAGTCTTGGTGATCGAGTGTTCCTTGGCGAAGAAGGTTCGACATTGTAATTTCCATGAGAATTTCAGGTTGATCATTTTTCAAATCCTCATTTTTTAGAAAATGACCTAATGCACAGTCGAGCATATCATTAGCTAGAAGTGTCACGGGGCAAAAGCTTCCTCGCTCCACAAGAAGTGGTTTTTGATGGAATTTATCTGCAGCTTGAATGACATCACCATCGCTATTAAATAAAACTGCTTGAGCCAATCCTTGTGTCACTAGCTCCAGACACATATTGCGGTTATCGAGCATTCTAAATTCAGGTCCCGAGAAGCGAATCATATCTATTTCGATACGTGACGAATTTAGGTCATCAAGCAGGGAAGTAATAAAAGCATTGGGGTTATTACGGAGAAAAAAAGCACCGTAGATCAAGTTGATGCCAACAATTCCAAGAACCTCTTGTTGATCGATGTTTTCATGATCCAGCATCCGCAAATGAAGGATGATTTCGTTAGGCTCACTGAGGGGTGAAGATTGAAAGCGAATCCCCATCCATCCATGAGCTTCATTTTGCGTTTTGTAGGAACGGGTAGCAACGGTATTGGCAAAAGCAAAAAAAATCTTTGAAGAACCCGATTTTTCACCAAGACGCTCTAGGAGTAATTTGTATTCATGATCCAGCATGGTTCCTAAACGCTCACGGCTGACATATCGTCCGCAGCGCCCATAAATTTCATCAGAAAAAGTCATATCATAGGCAGATATTGATTTAGCAACCGTACCTGCAGCTCCACCTACTTGAAAAAAACGCCGAGCTACCTCTTGACCTCCTCCAATCTCCGCAAACGTCCCATAGATCAGAGGATCCATGTTAATCTGAAAAGCTTTTTTATTTCCTTGAAGTTCGAATTGATTGGGCATGGGAGGTAAAACTATTCTGTTTTGAAAAAGAGGGAATCTAAATTCTGCACCAAGAGCATTGGAAGGCTATCTTTTCTCCTCGAGATTCTTGATAAGCCTATCTCCAAGCCCTTCAAAAGATCCGTTACTAAACATCACTACGACATCTCCGGGTTGTAATTCTCTCTGTAATTTTAAAATGATTTCATCAACAGAGGGCTCATAAAATGCCTCTTTATTCATGCTCATAAGCTGGCTTGCAAGAGCCCCCGGATTCAAACGTTCTTGTTCTTCTAACAATGAGGCACGCGCTACAGCTCCAATAATGATTTCATCAGCATCAGCAAAGGCTTGAGGTAGCATCTCTTGAAAATAAGATCGACGGGAGGTATTGCTTCGTGGTTCAAAGAGGGCCCAAAGGCGCGCCTTACCATAGCGTGCACGGAGGCCCGCTAAGGTTTCACGAATTGCAGTCGGATGATGACCGAAATCATCAATGATAGTAATTCCATTTTTAGCTGTAAGGATCTCCTGACGTCGCTTCACTCCCTCAAAGGTTAACAAAGCCTGATGAATTGTAGTAAGGGGAATGTTGTAAAAATGGGCGGCAGAAACGGCCATTGCTGCATTACGGATATTATGCTCGCCCACCATTGAAATTTCAAAAGAAGTATCAAAAAGTTCAAATCCAGATCGTCCCTCCTTTTGAAAGGGGTTTAAAATACGATTTCCTACATTTTCAGAGAAACCTACTTCCACAATCGGTGCTGGAGCGCGTTGGCCTAACTCACGACAGTTGGCGTCATCACCATTGAGAAGGATCATTCCCTCTGATGGAACAAGCTGTAACAATCGATGAAAGCTCTTTTTGATTTCCTCTAAATCTGAAAAAATATCAGCATGATCAAATTCAATATTATTAATGATGACTAGCTCAGGGAGATAATGAACAAATTTGGAACGTTTATCAAAAAAAGCCGTATCATATTCGTCACCCTCTAAAATGACATAGTCAGAGTCTTCAGGATCTGGAAAACAGGCTCCTTGACCTAGATTTTTAGGAATCCCGCCAATCAAGTAAGAGGGTTTTTTTTGAGCGCATTCGAAAATCCATGTAAGCATTGAGGAAGTTGTTGTTTTTCCATGAGTGCCCGTGACAACGAGATTATGTCTTCCTTGCAAAAAGTGTGTTCGGAGTAATTCTGGAAGTGAGGTATAAAGAAGTTTTCTATTGAGTACTGCTTCTACCTCTGGATTTCCCCGTGAAAGAGCATTTCCAATCACAATGAGTGCTTCTTTTTTGGGAAGATTCTCTGGAGAGTACCCCAGTGATACAGTAATTCCTTGGGCCTCGAGAAAGTCAGAGAGAGGAGGATACGGTTTTTCGTCAGAGCCAGTAACATCCCACCCTCGTTGCTTCATAGCAGCTGCAACAGCTCCCATAGCGGTGCCACAGATGCCGATGAAATGAATTGCTTGTGTGCTCGTGCAGTTGGAGTGATGTGATTTCATGCAAAAATAGATATTACTTGTGATAGTGAAATCGATATTGAAGAACAATGATCATTTCATTTTTCATGAAAATAAACTAGCTGATCTTCTTGAGTGATGTGACATAACTTCCATTCCATGAAAACTAGAAAAGTGAATCGAAATGGGAAATAGCGTGTTAGAACGTGGCCTCGGAAATTTTTTCAGGATCTCTATTGTGCGTTAGATGTTCTGTTTTCAATCACGTATTTAGGTTGAAACTAGTGATCTAATAGAGCTCCTAATTTTAATTCGCTGAATCTTTTTTTAGCAATCTAACAGCCTCTTCTACTGTCGACATGAATTGAGCTGGAAAAATGATAGTAGAGTTTTTTTCAGTGGCAATTTCAGCCATGGTCTGCAGCGTTCGTAATTGGAGAGCTACTGGATGTGCGGAGATCACGTCCGCTGCCTCTCCAAGTTTGGTAGCTGCTTGATATTCTCCTTCAGCAGCCACTATCTTAGCGCGCCGTTCACGCTCTGCTTCAGCCTCCTTAGCCATCGCACGCTGCATGTTTTCGGGTAAAGTAATGTCTTTGATTTCTACCGCAGTGACACAAGTTCCCCATGGCTCCGTGTGGGTATCAATAACAGTCTTAATTTGCTCGTTAATATTAGCAGTTTCAGCAAGGAGCTGATCGAGCGAAAATCGACCAACGACATTACGCACCGTTGTCTGGCTGATTTGATTGATCGCACTGTAAACATTTTCAATGACAATAACTGCTTTCTCTGGATCGGAAATTTTGTAATAGGCAACAGCGGCAATATCAATGGATACATTATCTTTCGTGATGATTTTTTGCGAAGGAATCTGCATGGTGACTGTTCGCAAAGAGACTCGAGTTATCGTTTGTAAGGGCCAAAAGAGAATGCTACAGCCTGCAGAACGAACACCAGTAAACTTACCAAGAAAAAAAACAACACCTCGCTCGTACTGCTTGAGGATAATAATGCAATTCAAAAGGTAAAAAATAACGATCGCTAAGAGTGGAAGTGATAAGAAGATCATTCGATAACTGTAAATCTCTGAATCCGTGTGTCGAGTTTTATAGTCAAGTTACTTTGACAATATATACTGATAAAGAGAGGAAGATGACCCGACTATCCTCACTATAGAATCACATTAACCCGGATATTTCATACTGATCGTGACGAGGAGGTTGCGAAGGCTGATGGGGTAAGGAAGACGAGCATTTTGATGCCGGGCTGTATGTGTACATACTGTCCAAATCAAAATGTGAGTCTAACGCAGCATCCATCTGTTTTCCCGGCTTCCGTAGTTGATTGGCATGAAATATCCGGTCTAATAGACATCCTTTCTATAACGCTTCTCTTTTTTCATGGCTTCCACATAAGTGAGTGCCTCCTCAGGAGATCTTCCTCCTGCGAGTTCGATCGTTTTTTGCAAGGCTTGTTCCACATCCTTCGCCATACGTGAAGCATCACCACAGACATAAAAGTAGGCTCCCTCCTCTAACCAGCTGTAGAGCTCCTTGGCTTCCTCAAGCATGCGATGTTGAACATAGATTTTTTGCTCTTGATCACGAGAAAAAGCAGTATGAAAACGATGTAAGGTTTTCTCATGATGCATGGCTTCTAATTCTTCACGGTAGAGAAAATCAGTCTCCCTGCGTTGCTCCCCAAAGAAGAGCCAATGTTTTCCAGTGGCACCAGTAGCCCTGCGCTCTTGTAAAAAAGCTCGAAAAGGAGCAATTCCTGTCCCGGGGCCAACCATGATGACATGGCGGCTTGGATCCTCAGGAAGTCGAAAATGTTTTGCACTGTGAATAAAAACAGAAACGGGAACTTCCTCCGAAACACGATTGGCGAGGAAGGTAGAACAGACACCCAAGCGCTGACGTCCTAGGCTTTCATATTGAACGGTGGCTACTGTGAGATGGATCTCCTCTGGATAGACTTTAGGGGAAGAGGCGATCGAGTAGAGACGTGGTTGCAATTTTCGTAAAAGCTTTACAAATTCTTCAGGAGTAAAGTGCACTTGAGGATGTTCCAAAAGTGGATCAATGACTTCACGCCCCCAAAGATACTTCTCCAGATGCTCTTTTGCTTCAGGGGTACTGAAAATCGCAAAGTGAGAAGCAGTAGCATCTTTTTCTGCAATAGCAGCAAGCAATTGCTTTGAAGGTTCCGTCACGGCGTAATATCTAAGAAGTGCCTCACGGAGTGGCTTCATTTCTCCAGAGGGATCAGGGACAAGCTCCTCACCACTAAAACCTAATCTTTCAAGAATCTCCTGCACAAGAAGAGGATCATTTTGAGGAAAAACACCCAGAGAATCTCCCACTTCATAGATCAAGCCAGAGCCTGCAATGGAAACTTCGTAATGACGTGTCTCTTTTGATGAGTCCTCTCTGGTGAGCCGCCGGTTCGTTCGAAGTAACGAGGGAAAAGGGTTTTTGCGAGAGTAAGAAGAAGTGATAAGGGAAGACATCCATTAATCCTAGAGCAAAAAAGAAGTGCTGAAAAGAGGAAGCTATCC
>JAIPKF010000050.1 GCA_021733705.1 Chthoniobacterales bacterium | reverse complement strand
CGGCTCTGTTATTGCTGAAGGATTCATTGCCGTTGAAGCTGAAGATGCCGAGCGCGTTAAAGAATTGGGACGTGATGTTTTGACCCTCGCCGATGCCATTAATGTCCGCAAGTCGGTAATCACTCGCAGCAAAAGTATTATTGATAAGGCTAATCATCGTGACTGGCGTGGCGTGCGTGCAGAATTTGATGGAGCATTGCAAGATGTTCGTACTGCCATGGATGAAATGAATGATGAGGATCTAGCTCAATTAGTAAGCTTAGGAGGATGGCTACGCGGAACTGATGCTCTCACTGCTATTGTGGACGAGCATTATACTCCTTCAGGGGCGGAACTCCTACATCAGCCAGAATTAGTTCATTACTTCGATCGTTGTATTAACAGAATGTCGCCTCGCTTGCGCAAAAATCCTTTGGTGGTTCGTATTCATGTTATTCTCAACCAAATTGCCCTTATCATCGATGGTAAAAAACAAGATATTCCTCGGGAGCAGGTCAAAAAAATTCACTCTCTCACTGATGAAGTCGTTTTAAAAATTAATGATGCTTCTTGAATTCTTCTTATCAAAAAAGACCGTGTTTTCTCATCATCCAATATCCTTAAAACGATGCGCTGTTCTTTACTGTGTCGTTCTCGCCTTTATATCAACTGCTCATGCATCTGTTGATGACGCTCTCTCATTTTCTTATGAGGCTGCTCTACCCTATGCCAAACAATATGCTTTCCGCAAGGATGCATGGGGAGGTGATTTAGGAGTCAAAGAAAGAAAAGCTGTTATGGCACAACTTTTTAAAGGAAATGATTACTGGTTTATCATGGCCTCGGATGTAAAAAATGCAAAAATTTCTGTACACCTTTATGATACCTCTGGAAAGTTAGCTGAATCAGAGGCGTGGCAACGAACCCATGATAAAAAGCATTATGTATCGGCAGGATCTCACATCATTCCTGAAAAGACAGGTACATATTTTGCTATTGTGGAAGTACTAAAATCTTCTGAAGAAAGAACATCTTGGGCACTTGTATACGGTTATAAAGATGTCAAAGAAAGAGACGTCAAAGGTTCTAAATAAAACTGATAGCATTTACCTTGAAGACGCTCGACTCTTCCCTTTCGATACCGACTTCCTCTCGTATTAAATCGAGTGCAAGCGCTCAGAATCAGACAATCACGTGGGAATTTGAAGATGCCCGTTCTTTGCAGGCAATCTACGCTGGTAATGAGCGGCTACTAAGAACCATGGAGAATGTTTTAGGGGTTACTATTGTCACCCGTGATGGCTGGTTCCGTGTGGATGGAGCTCCTGAGGCCATGAACAAAGCACAACATATGTTGAGCAAACTTCTTGACCTACAAAAAAGAGGTATCGAAATAGGGAAAAATGAATTTCTAAATCTATTGCAAAATTGTACCGCAACACCCTTAGAGCAATTCTCTCAACGCATTCAATGTTCTTTTCGAAAACCACCTATCTTTCCAAAAACAGAATCTCAACAAACATATCTTCAAATGATGGAAGAGTACGAGATCACTTTTGGTATTGGACCTGCAGGTACTGGAAAAACATACCTTGCCATGGCCAAAGCAGTTTCTGCGTTGAAACAAGAGAAAATCAGCACTATCATTTTGACACGTCCTGCAGTGGAAGCAGGAGAAGCATTAGGTTTTCTTCCTGGAGAGCTGCAAGAGAAAATTTTTCCTTACTTACGTCCTCTTTATGATGCCCTCCATGACATGTTGGAACCAGAGGAAATACAACGTTACCTAGATAAAAACATTATCCAAATTGCACCTCTTGCTTACATGAGAGGCCGCACTCTCAGCAATGCGTTTATTATCTTAGATGAGTCACAAAATACGACTACAGAACAAATGTTCATGTTTCTCACCCGTATTGGGCTAGGCTCACGATGCATTATTACAGGCGATCCAACGCAAATGGATCTTCCTAAAAACAAACCAAGTGGACTTATTGAAGCACTCCAAGCACTCAAGATGATTCCTAGTATTGGATTTCACTATTTTCAAGAATCAGATGTGGTCCGTCACTCGCTTGTCAAAGCCGTTATTCATGCTTATCAAAAGCACCGAGCTCTTTCTTAATTAATTCATGGTTAAATATCTGGAACATCGTCAACTAGCTGCTCGAGGGCTCACCTGTGGAAAAATAAGGAGACGCGTTAAAGAAACCAAGCTGAAGAGTTTTTTGGAAACACATTGGCTTATTCGCTCCTTGCTTTTAGTGATAATTTTAGGAGCCCTCATTGGGATAATGATGCTTGGAGATACTGTTGTTGGAATACAACAGTTGGTTGTTGCACTTTTACTTTTTGTTGCTGCACTCTTCCAACTATGGATCGGAGACCATGATATTTTTTGTAATAACAGACGATTGACTCTTATTTTTGGAACATTAGTTGTTCAGTTTCTTCTTGTAAAAGTGCTGATGATCGCAAGTGCCAATGAAGGTTTTGGTGAAAAAATAATACCCTTACTCATTCCCTACACCTTTGCTCCATTAACACTCTCCGCACTTTTAGGAAAGAAAGAGGGCTTCTTTGCACTTTTTTTTGGAGGACTTTGGGGAGCTTTTCTTGTAGATCATTTTACAAGCATCAATATTCCCTTTTTGATTATTTCACTCATCACGGGACTGATTGCTGTGATGGTAACCTTTCAAGTACGACGTCGCTCCCGACTCATTCGTGCTGGTATTTATGTTGGAATCACCACGCTGGTCTTATCAGTACTTTTTGGTGAAATTACTTTTTTTACTTTTCACTTTTCAGAAGATACTAACTGGCTTCTCTTCCTTCTTCAAAGTGCCGCAGCCTTTGCCAGTGGGCTTGGTACTTCAGTCGTTGTGAGTGGATTATTACCAATCTTGGAATATCTTTTTCGTGTTACAACCGATATATCGTGGCTTGAAATGGCTGACTTAAATCATCCTTTATTACGTCGCTTAAGCATTGAAGCTTCTGGCACCTATCAACACAGTCTTGCACTGGCAACGCTTGCTGAGCCTGCTGCAGAAGCTATTGGCGCCAACCCCACCATCTGTCGTGTTGGGGCCTACTTTCATGACATCGGAAAACTAGTCAAACCGGAATATTTTACAGAAAATATGAGGTCTGGAGACAATCCCCATCAGGCTCTCACGCCAACAATGAGTGCACTCATTATAGCTGCTCATGTCAAGGAGGGGGTAGATTTGGCTCTAAAAAATAAATTACATGGTCGTGTTATTGACATCATTCGCCAACATCACGGAACAACAGTAATCGACTTCTTTTTCCAGCGTGCTCGGCAACAGGAGGAAGATATTCGCACTGGTGGAAAGATCATGAATATGCGTCTTGAAGATATCCCTGCTGTAAGCATGGATCAATTTCGTTATCCTGGACCAAAGCCTAGCACTAAAGAGGCTGCTATTATTGGTCTTGCAGATGCAGCTGAAAGCTCTACACGCAGTTTAGAGCGTCCAACACCACAACGTATTGAGGATCTCATCCATACACTTCTCAAAGAACGCTTACTCGACAATCAGTACGACGAATGCCCCATTACTATTGGTGAACTTCATAAAATTGCAGATAGCCTTATAAACACATTACTAGGAATGTTTCATACAAGGATTGCTTACAAGAAAGAGGCCACTGCGAAAGCACGACCGATCAATGATGCTGAACTTCAGGGTTACAGTGATAAATAGAGCACCTCTATTTTTCGAACCATTTTCCGTGCTCCCGAATTAAGTCAACAAGCTTTTCTACGGCCTCGGATTGAGGAATATTAAATTTTACTGCTTTCTTTCCTACGTAGAGATTCACTTTCCCAGGAGCTCCTCCTACATAGCCAAAATCAGCATCAGCCATTTCTCCAGGGCCATTGACAATGCAACCCATAATAGCAATGCGGACCCCTTTGAGATGTTCTGTAACAGCTTTGATACGTGCTGTCGTCTCCTGAAGATTAAAAAGCGTTCTCCCACAGGAGGGGCAGGCGACATAATCCGTTTTAATAATCCTAACCCCTGCTGCCTGCAAAATATTGTAAGCCATCCTCACTGAAACTTCAGGATCCAACTCACGGCGAATGAGAATTGCATCCCCAATTCCATCACAGAGAAGCGACCCAATCACCTTTGAAGAGGCGACACAATTTTTTGTAAAATCAGCATCTTGGAGATGTGATTTCCCTAAACGACTCTCTCCTAATTTTCCAACCTCCTTCACTCTATTTTCAATGTTTAGAATATCTTTAAGCAAAATAGGATGATGCGTAGGAATGAGAGCTGCTAAGAGGCGGAAGGCAGCAATCGGCTCTAGATCAACTCCATCGCGTACAGTAAGAAGATGTGGAGTTTTTTCTTGGCTCCATCTCATGACCTCTTTCTCACAAAGGGGATCAATTTCTATTAGTGGTAGATTTTCTAAAATCGATTCGGGTTGATACTCTCCCATCTGCGTAAGTTTGGGGGCAATTGCTTGGTAGGAAGACTGTGGTACAACCACACGCACAGGTCCATCTCCGCCGACTTCTAAATTTTCAGATAAAGGAAGATTGGTAGCAGTTACTTTTTTTGAACCACGACGTTGATATTCGAAAAGAGGCCATGTCGGAGGAGCCTCTTCTTTTTTTTCTAATAACGAACTACCAACTACGGTCAATGGGACTTGTGCGAGTAATTCCTGAGCCACTGGAATTTCATATTTGCTATCCTCAGTTAATGAAACACGAATCGTATCGCCAATCCCATCAGCAAGAAGTGATCCGATGCCAATAGCACTTTTAATACGACCATCCTCCCCATCGCCTGCTTCTGTAACCCCAAGATGGATTGGATAATTCCAATCCCCTCCCTCTTGATCTAACCGAGCCACAAGGAGACGGTAAGCAGCAATCATCACTTTGGGATTTGAGGCCTTCATGGAAAAAACAAAATTATGATAATCATACTTCCGAGCAATACGAGCGAACTCCAGAGCACTCTCAACCATACCACTTGGCGTATCCCCGTAACGATTCATAATACGATCACTCAAAGAACCGTGATTGGTTCCAATACGAATAGCTACTCCACGTTTTTGACATAACTGTACCAGTGGAGAAAATTTTGCCTCTAGCCGCTCTAGTTCTTGTTCATATTCGATATCAGTATATTCACGAACAAGAAATTTTTTAGAATCAGCAAAGTTACCAGGATTGATCCGAATCTTTTCGACCCACTTAGCCGCTTCCATGGCTACTTCTGGTTTGAAGTGAATATCTGCTACAAGTGGCACTGTGCATCCTTGAGCACGCAAGGCTGCATGAATATTTTTTAAATTGGCAGCATCTTTTACCGTCGGAGCAGTAATACGTACTAGCTCACACCCCACGGCCACCAGTCCCAACGTCTCTTGCACGCATGCTTCCGTATTCATAGTATCCGATGTCAACATCGACTGAATTCGAATCGGATAGGCTCCACCCATCTTAAGTGATCCAACAGTTACTACTCGAGAAGATCGACGTTGGTAGTTAAAAAGGCTTTTGCAATAGAGCATCATGGAAAAAGGTGAGAGTAATCAAAAATAAAGATTTCGAGCATAAAAAAACGAGAGAATTTTACTTCTCTCGTTTAGGAACAAAATTTTAAACTGGATATTTCACACTAATTTACTGCGGAGGCCGCGACGAACCAGTATGAAATATGCGGGTTAAATACTTTTAAATAATATTTACTCAGCTCCTATTTCCTTGGAGTCGATAACTTGAATAGTAAAATGAATCTCTTGGATAGGATCTTCCCATGGAGCAGAACCATCTTGATTACGAATCTTGGAGTCAGAGTAGCGATATTTCTTGAAACTCAAAGTTGAGATTCCGGGCTGCTCTGCAGTAAATTTCCAACAATAACTGGTATCTTCCTTAGCATACCCTGGAATAGAGTGAATAATATCAAAAGGAGCATGGATAATTTCTCCCGTTGGTTGTGCAGTCATCTTGAGAGCATTATCATCTTTACTCCCGTTGAAATTCCATCTCTCACCATGTTGGGAACCACTACCGCTCGAATAAAAACTACTATTAAATTCGCTTCCATGAAGCTTTACCTCAAGTTCACTCTGCAAGGGAACAGAGATAGTTTGTTCTTCATTACATGCTTGATCCTCCGTGAGGGAAATTTCTAAAGGGTTATCAGCAAGAAGATGGGGAGAAACGAATGTTAACAGCGAAACTATAAGAGCAAAGAAGGGGATATACTTTTTCATGCAAAAAAATACTCATGAAAACTCCTTTGTCAAAAAATAATATTATTTTTTTTCTAAATTCTTAACAGCGGTATCTTGAGGATCAAACTTCCTTGTCGTAGCAGCTTGAATACTTTTCTCTCGGTGCATCCAAGGGAGATCAAGGATATCAAAAAAAGTAACGTAAATCATAAAACCAATGAGTATAGAGGCACAACCGGTTTGAATCCACTCAAGAAGACGGTGGTGAATCGGCTTACGTAATATCCATTCACAGCAGGCCATGAAAATATGACCTCCATCAAGCACCGGTAAAGGAAGGAGATTGAGAAGTGCAAGATTCACATTGAGCACTACACTAAACCAAAGCGCCAAACGCCATCCCATAGGACTTTCAAAAAGCATATAGTAAATCCTCATAATTCCAACTGGACCACTCAGATGTTGTACTGTGATTTCAGAGTGCGGTTGCGCAACGGCACTCAATGTCTCCCACATAGTACTCACACTTGCTGCAATTTGGGAAAAAGGATTTGGATGAACTAAAGAAACAACTCCTCGTTCGTCCCAATAAATACCAAGGCGTGGCTCTCCCCCATCATTCAAAATACGTGGTGCTATTTTTACGATAAAAATCCGAGAACTATCTTTTGTCAAATCTCGACGTATTGTAAGTGATACCGGTTTGCCTGCCTGCTTTTCTAAAATATCGGAGAGTGCCATGGAGCTTAAAAGTTTTACTCCATTAGCGGCTATAACCAGATCTCCAGCTTGAAGTCCCACTTCTGCTGCAGGACTCTTGGAGATAACTCTTGCGATCATCGGAGTCTGTGCAGGAAGAATCTGAACTTGACGAAGATTTTTTCTTCCCCATCCTTGACGAGGTTTCACCATTGGTTCTACTTCAATCGTTTTTTCCACACCATTACGCTCAATACGAATTGGGATGAGTGGAGACTGACTCGTAGCCACATTCCAAGCAACGCTATCACTCATCTTGCCCATTCCATTAATACGAGTTACAGGATGCCCGTTAACTGAAAGAATTTTATCTCCTGATTGCAAACCTGCTTTGGCTGCAGGACCTCCAGGCAGAACATAACCGATGACTGATGTTTTTTCTGACTCACTCACAGGGCGCCCCACACCCCAAACAACACACGTAAAAACAAAAGCTAGCAAGAGACTAAAAATCGGTCCTGCAAGAGCAACAATGATTTTATCACGTGGGGAGACAGGTGGAAGATCAGCATAGTTTTTTTCTGTTTTTCCTTCCAATGCCTCCATTGGTGCTAACTGAGGCACAGCGACAAAACCTCCTGCAGGAATCCAGCCTAATCGGTATTCAATTCCATGGATCGTCTTGGACCAGAGAGGTTTTCCAAACCAGATTGCAAACTTTTCTACAACAAGTCCACGCCAGCGGGCCGCCAAAAAATGCCCAAGCTCATGAACAAGAATCATGAGATTAAAAAACAAAATAACTTCGAGTGAAACACCAATAGTGGAAAGAATATTTAAGAACATGGAAGATTTTATAAAAAAGAGGCTCTTAACCCGCCTATTTCATACTGATTCTGCTGCGGCTTGCGAACACCAGATGGATACTGCATCAGCTTCGAATTGCTCCTCGGGCAGTATGAAACATACAGCCGTCGTCGCAATCCATCACCTTCGTTGACTCGCTCGCTCCCGCTCGTCTCGCCTTTTCAGGGCTGCCTAAAGGCAGTCTCCACCGCGGTCTCCCGACCGCCGGTGGTGTCTGCATCAGGATTCGCGGCGCCTCGCGACGAACCAGTATGAAATATGCGAGTTAACCATACTCCAAAAATAATTGAAAACAACCCTATACCAATTTTAAAACCTTTTTTACCGGATATTTCTTTCTATGAAGTAACCGTTGCTTTTCATAGACTTTTGGCCCTCTATTTTATGACGACCTCCTCCATAACGAAGACTTTATCTTCTTCTGATCTCCAGGAAGAGGCTCCAGTCATCCAACTTCTTTCACATCTCGTTCTTAAAGCACAGCAGTGTCGTGCTAGTGATCTTCATTTAGAGCCCCTCTCAAATGAAGTTCGGGTGCGTCTCCGCATCGATGGAGTATTACATGAAATACAATCTCTTTCAAAAAAATTGCAAGAAGTGCTGGTGAGCAGACTCAAAATTATGAGCTCTTCAATGGATATTGCTGAAAAAAGATTACCACAAGAAGGCCGATTCCAATTTCAATCTGGAGAGCAGATGTTGGATATTCGTGTTTCTACCATTCCTACAATTTACGGTGAAAGTGTTGTCTTACGTTTTCTCAACCGCTCTTCCTCAGTGATGGGTCTAGCTGAGTTAGGGCTAGAGGAGGAAGATCAAATCATCTTAAGAAAATTAATAATGCACCCCCATGGGCTTTTGCTTGCGACAGGACCTACAGGATCGGGAAAAACAACGACTCTCTATGCATGCCTACAGGAACTCAATCACCCGCATTGCAAAATTATTTCGGTAGAAGATCCTATCGAATATCAACTGACTGGGATTAATCAAGTCCAAGTTCTAGATGAAATTGGAAGAACCTTTTCAACTGTTTTACGAGCAATGCTACGCCAAGCAACTAATAAAATCATGGTGGGCGAGATTCGAGATAGTCAGACGGCACATATTGCCATGAATGCATCTTTAACTGGACATCTTATCTTTTCATCACTACACACCAACGATGCCCCTAGTGCAATCGTACGCCTTGAAAATATGGGCATTCCACCCTATTTAATGGCAAGCGGACTTCATGCCATTATCGCTCAGCGACTGGTACGACGTCTTTGCTCTCATTGCAAAATTCCGTCAACGTTTTCAAAATATGAAGAAACAATATTTGACTTAAAAGAGTACTCATTATCGATGAGTTCTC
>JAIPKF010000049.1 GCA_021733705.1 Chthoniobacterales bacterium | reverse complement strand
TGGACCAAGTAAAGCCGAACAAAATGAAAACAAGGAGGTCCTTAGTCGTTTTGAGGAAGCATTAGAGAATAAATATGGACCTCGTATTGCAGATTTTGCCATGAGTAATGTTTTTCAAGAAAGCACTCTTGGCTATTTTTTTCCCTCTTCCTTTTCTCTTAAACGCTCCCTCGAACAAGGGAGCGTTCCACTAAGCGCCAGAACGATTCAACAGGTTTCTGCCAATGCTCATTTATTTGAAGAGGTTCTTCGTGCATGTGAGAATCCCATTTTTCAAGCCGTAGAAGCTGATGCTAGAGCGGTCGAGGCATGTCGTGATTATAAAGTTCAGTATTCATTATTGAAACAATCGCTTTTAGAGGCAACAGAAGCTCGTCAAAGTAGTAATGAAGCCAAAAAAACAGTCTTTGCTAAGATAGAAAATTTTATTCAACACAAAAGCGAGGAGAAGGATCCCTTGGATCCTATTAGCAAGGAAGATTTGGTGGCGCTCGAGCAATTCAAAAAAGAATGGATACGTTCCATTGCTGAAAATCGCTTTCAGACTTCCAGTGATACTGCTCTTTTTAGTAAATTTATCAATGCTGTTGAAAATACTCCTCAAGATCGTTTTGTGATAGCCGAGGACCACACTGAGGTTACTGCAGCTCCACGTTCTTGGACCGGAACAATCTTTCAATTTTTAGGGAGAAATGATCAACACGTTCAAGAGAATAGACGTACAATCGCTTCCTTTAAAGAGGCACTCACTTCTAAATATGGAGCTGCTATTGCGAATTTTGCTTTTCCTACGTCAGCCTCGAGAATGAATCGTGGATCTCGTTTGAGTGGAAAAACTATTTCAGAAACAATCGAGAGAGCAGGATTAGTTAAAAATCTCTATGATAGTGTTGAAAAAGATATGAATATCTCTGCCACATCTGCTCAAGAAGCCGCTGTGAAGGAGTACCGTTATGAACAACAAAAAATACGATGTAATAATGCTTATACTCATGCAGAGTCAAGCAAAGTAACTGCTCAAAGAAGCCATCAAAATGCAGAGAGCGTTATTGCTGATTATCTTTTAACTCATGCGGTAAATAAAAATATTACCCCTCGTCAGAATGCCACTTTTATGAGCCTTTGGTTTGAAGAGGCTAAAATCCGCTATAATCGTATTGAACCACCACGTGATGAAGCTGTCATTCCTGTTGCAGTTCCGCTGAGTTCATTTCCGGAACCAAGCGCTCCGCCTTTAAATGATCAGGATTTGGAATCTTTGAGAAAAAATGGTTATCTCTCAGTATAGAAAAAGTGTTGCTGATGTTTCCTAACGTTGAAGGGTAGCAGCCCCCTCGTCACAATCAGCCTGATATCCGGGTTAGCCCGCATATTTCATACCGATCTACTGCGTAAGCCGGGAAGCCAAATGGATGCTGCGTTAGACTCACATTTTGATTTGGACAGTATGTACATATACAGCCCTACATCAAAATGATCGTCTGCCTTACCCCATCAGCCTTCGCGGCCTCCTCGTCACGATCAGTATGAAATATCCGGGCTAGCCCAATCCAAAAAGTAGAGGCATCTTATAAAGCACTGACATTTTCTGCCTGAATCGCTCCCCTTTCTATACGAACACCTCGATCCTCGTGTGAAGTAACTCGGAAACCGTGGTCTTCTTCGATTCTCTCACCAATCGGGAGAGAAGTTAATGCAGCATGAGGTAAAGTATGTTCTTCAACCTGCTCAATAAATTGTTTGAGTGAATCATAATGACCAAGAAGCTTTTTCATCGATTCTTCTAAATCATGAATAGGAATCCTTTCTCTAAAAAGATCCTCCGCTGGGTCGGGTGTGCCTGCATCAGATGAACTTTTGCTCTGAGAGATAGCAGTATCTTGAGTCTCCCTTTTTTTTAATTCCTCTACATGCCCTAGAATCTCTTTTTTTGTTTGTTCAAAACGCTGACGGTCTTTGGGGTCTAAAAAATTCAGAGATTCTATTGTTTCAAAATTCTCCCTGATGGGGCTCTTTTGAAAATAAGTATTTAGAATTTGATTCACACTCTTTTCTTCGATTCCAATTCGACGATTGACCTCTGGAATTTGGGCACAAGTTACAAGCATTTCTTGAACTTGAGGATTGATAGGCTCCCCCTTGCTCGAAATAAAAGAGGCTATATAATCTTTCAGGCTTACCCCTTCTTTTTTGGATCCCATTCCGATCATGAGTGCTCCAGCGGCAATAGGAAAACCAGCTAAGGCAACAAGCCCTCCAGCAGCAAGGCCCGCAGCAAGGGCCACTTTTGTGACTACTGCTGAACCCGTGAGAAGTTTAATAGAAACTGAAGAATAAAAAGTACCAGCTGTTAATGTGGCTGTAGGAACAGTTAATCCAACAATAAGACCGGCATCAGATTTATCAATACCCGCTGACTCACTCAATCCTTCTGTGGTTTCCTCACCAACTCCATAGAGTGCCTGTAGTAGAGTTGGAGTCGGTTCTGCTTCTTCGTCATCACTTTCACCATTGAACTCTACTACTTCCGCAGGTACGGATGGTTGATCATATGTAACTAGACGAGGATCACTTATTGTCTGACCCGATTTTATTTCTTGAATCTTGCTTTGAGACCAAGCCTCAGGAGAAATTTTTTGCTTCAATACTTGTCTTATCTGTCCAATAGTCAATGGAGTTTGATCATCATTGGGGAGTACAATGCTATTGAGTTCTTCGGGATTGCCTCGCAATGTTCCCGGTGTTTCTAAAACAGATGAGAGAAAATGTCTTTTAGTGCTTTTAATTGAAATACTATCAGGAGATGTGTCAGCTTGTGTAACGAGTCGATACTCCTGAGGAAGTCCAGCTGCATCTCTTGTGACTAAGACCCCCGTTGTCTCTGGTAATTGACGTTTTTGAGCACTGTTCATGAGTGCTTTATATCCTGACAAAGAGGAGTAGTTATTACTTGGAGAAGAAATGTGATTCATAGTGGTTTTTTTATAGAAAAATGAATTATTTAGCCCGGATATTTCACGCTCTATCTATTACGGCTTTTGGAAGCTTATTACTCATTTTTTTCAATAGTTGCAGCAGATCCCAATGGAAATAAAAATTCGTTTTAAAACTGATTCACATTGGGAGATGCTCTGGATATTTACTGGTAATGGCTCTTTTCAAGCGATCCATGATAGAGAATCCTAATCCAACTTCTGGAAGTGGCTCCACAAGGAGATACTCAACAGGACTCTCATCAAGACGGCGCAAGGCCCCATAAAGGTTAGCAGCAACCTCAAGAAGATTGCCAGAAAAACTTAAAACTTCATTGGCACCGAAACCAGAGATTTTTTTGGAAAAGGAGAGCACCCCGATATTCACTTGTGGTGGCTCTGCTGAATGATACCAAAAGAGCTTTTTACGTGGAGCATAGTGGCTTTCCAGCGAGCCTGGGGCTTTACCCCTTTCTGATTGAGTAATGACATGCCCCAATGGAGCGAGCATTTCAGCTGTAATAGGGCCGGGACGTAATATTTGTAATAGATACTCTGCTTCCGAATCTTCTGAGCGACCATCTGCAGGGAAGGGAGGAGTGGAGAGATTTTTTTGAGGCCAAAGGATCGTTGATTCAAGTCCATGCTGGCACGGCCCACCATCAAGGATGAGCGGAATTTTTCCTTGGAGCTCCATCAGTACATCAGAAGCACTTGTAGGGCTAATGCGACCAAAGCGATTAGCACTTGGAGCAGCAAGAGGAGTCCCCACAAGCGATAAGACCCTCCTAAAAATAGGATGGGATGGGATTCGTAAAGCCACTGTTTCAAGACCTGCCGTTACTAAATCAGGAACCGCTGCATGACGTGGAAGCAAGAGTGTGAGTGGACCCGGCCAAAAAGCAGCAGCAAGAGCTCTTACAATTTTTTCTAATTCTGGAGTTAATATGACCACCCGCTCGAGCCAAGAAATATCGAGTAGATGAACAATCAATGGATCTGAAAGGGGTCTCTCTTTAGCTTCAAAAATCGACGCTAGGGCCCTTGGAGAAAAGGCATCCCCTGCCAATCCATATACGGTCTCGGTTGGGAGAGCGACAATGCTTTCTTGTTTCAGAAGCTCAACAGCTGAAGCGATCCCCTCCTCTGCCGAAAAAATAGGTGTCTCCATCGTTACTCTTTCTTAGCTGATGTTTTAGCTGGCTCCAACTTGCTAGAGGCGGCTTCTCGATTTTGGTTCCATCGGAAATTTTTTAATTTCTTTTCAAGGAGAGGGTTGCTTTGTGAGAGAAGGGCAACAGCAAAGAGGGCTGCATTCTTAGCTCCTGCCTCACCAATAGCAAAGGTCGCTACAGGAATACCTGCTGGCATTTGAACAATAGAAAGAAGTGAATCGATACCTCCAAGTGATTTGCTTTTCACAGGAACACCAAGTACTGGGAGTATTGTCTGGGCTGCGATCATTCCTGGAAGATGAGCAGCACCTCCTGCTCCTGCAATAATGGCAATAAGACCACGCTCTTGTGCTTGTGATGCATAATCTGCCATTTCCAAAGGCATACGATGGGCTGAGAGAACTTGAGCTTCGTAGGGAATTTCAAATTTATCGAGAATCCGAGCAGCTTCCAACATTGTGGGCCAATCTGATTTACTTCCCATGACAATTCCGATGAGCGGAGTGGAATCTGTTTTCTTTTTGGTGGAGTGAGGCATGGCAGAAAGATTCGTTGTTTAAAAAAAGAAAAAAAGAGTTATTTTAGAGATTCAATTTTCGAGCTAGCCCGGATATTTCCTAATGATCGTGACGAGGAGGCCGCGAAGGCTGATGGGGTAAGGAAGAGGAGCATTTTGATGCCGGGCTGTATGTGCATATACTGTCCAAATCAAAATGTAAAAACAACCCAGTAATGATGAGTTTTCCACAAGCCGTAAGTAATTTAGTGTGAAATATCCGGACTAGCCTACGAATTTCAATAACCCGGAGCTATCAAAATTATCGTGAACTTTCAATTTAATGCTACTAATTCCAATATTGTCCTCATCGGCTTCATGGGGTCGGGAAAGAGTAGCATTGGAAAACGTTTAGCCCGATATCTCAAGTGCAACTATATCGACACCGATCACTGTATCGAAGAAAAAATAGAGAGATCCATTAGCGAGCTTATTAAAAGCGAAGGAGAAAAAAAGTTCCGCACACTGGAATCAGAAGTATTAAAAAATCTTTTAAGCGAAAAAAATATAGTACTGGCAACTGGTGGAGGCATCATCTTAGACCCTGGCAACCATGAACTTCTTCGCCAGCTTGGAACGATCATTTGGCTCCATGCTTCGACTGATAAACTTTTTGAGCGTGCACGGCGTCAATCATCAAGACCCCTTCTTGAAGTAGAGCATCCTCGACACACCTTTAACCTCTTGCTGTCAGAGCGACTTGCAATTTATGAAAAATTGAGCCAAATAAAAATTGATACAACGCATCTTTCCTACGAGCAAACCCTTGAAGCGATGATAAAAGCTCTCAGAAACTACAAAATAGAATTGACCTGAAGCTCCTCACCCATTTCACTCAACTACCTCGAGAGTCATGCGCTGCTACCAAGATATTATTGAATATCAAAAGAGCATTTCTCTCATCCTTCTTTACCTTTTAACCTAAAATGCCACCGTGTGGCTCTTTAATTATGCCTAATATTGCTATTAATGGATTTGGACGTATCGGACGCCTTGTTTTTCGTGCTCTTGTTGAAAAAGGGCTTCTTGAAAAAGGATATCGTGTTGTAGCGATCAATGATCTCGTTCCAGCCAATAACCTTGCTTATCTTGTCAAATATGACTCCACACAAGGACGCTTTGCTGGTGAAGTTTCGACAGAAAAATCTCATCCCTCCTTGCATGAAGATGATGTGCTCGTAATCAATGGTCACAAAATCCAATGCCTTGCCATCAAAGAGGGGCCTGCTGCACTTCCTTGGAAGGAGATGAAGGTCGATGTTGTCATTGAATCAACGGGATTTTTTACTGATGCCACTGATGCTATTGGCCATCTTCATGCGGGAGCGCGAAAAGTGATCATATCTGCTCCAGCCAAGGGTGAGGATGCCACCATTGTCATGGGTGTCAATGATTCCATTTATCATCCAGAAAAACATCACATTATTTCTAATGCGAGCTGCACGACCAATTGCTTAGCACCTCTCATTCATGTTCTTTTCAAAGAGGGATTCGGAGTAGAGGAAGGGCTCATGACAACAGTACATAGTTATACCTCCACACAAAAAACAGTAGATGGTCCCTCTCGTAAGGATTGGAAAGGAGGACGCTCTGCAGCTATCAATATCATTCCCTCCACAACAGGTGCTGCAAAAGCCGTTGCGCTGGTCATTCCAGAAGTGAAAGGAAAATTGACAGGGATGTCCTTCCGCGTTCCCACCCCAACGGTCTCCGTTGTTGATCTCACTTTTAAAACATCGAAGTCAACCAGCTATCAAGCCATTTGCGAAGCAATGAAGAAAGCCAGTGAAACATATCTCAAAGGAATTTTGGGATATACTACTGACGATGTTGTTTCAAGTGACTTCATTCACGATGCTCACTCGAGTATTTTTGATGCAGGTTCTGGCATTGAGCTCAACGACCGTTTTTTCAAACTTGTCTCCTGGTATGACAATGAATGGGGCTATTCGAACCGCTGTGTCGATCTTCTTGAAAAAATGTGTACCAGCTCGGATGTTTCATACCAATCACCTGCGGAGGTCGAGTAGCCAGATAGATGCTTCGTTAAGTTCAAAGGATGAAGCATTATGAATGAGATTATATCCTTGGCACTGATTTGCTGAAATGATTTCACCCCACTGCTATCAAAAATAAATTTTTTAGATCTATGAACTCCAAGCTCACCCTTCTCGATCTCAACGTTGCTCACAAACGTGTTTTAGTACGCGTTGATTTTAATGTCCCGATTAATGAACAAGGAGATGTTGTCGATGATACACGCATCGCAGAGGCTCTCCCTACCATTCGATATCTTTTAGAACAGCATGCTAAAGTGATTTTGATGGCCCATTTAGGCCGCCCTAAGAGAGGTGTTGACGGAACAAAAGAGATTCCTTCTAAATATTCACTGGCTCCTGTGGCCAAACATCTTGAAAAATTACTTGGCTCCCCAGTCCATTTTTCTCCAGAGTCTATTGGTCCAGTTGCAGAACAAGCAGTCTCTGTAATGCAAGAGGGAACCGTGTTACTTCTTGAAAATGTACGATTCCATCAGGAAGAAGAGGCCAATGATCCTACCTTTGCAAAAGCTCTTGCTGCCCTTGGTGATCTCTACGTCAATGATGCTTTTGGTGCTGCTCATCGTGCGCATGCCTCCACAGCAGGTATCACGGCCTATCTCCCTCAATCAGCAATGGGATTGTTGATGCAAAAAGAGATTCAATACCTGCAAGGAGAACTCAAAAATCCCGAACATCCTTTTCTCGTCATCTTGGGAGGCTCTAAAGTTTCTGACAAAATAGGAGTCATCAAAGCCCTCATGGAAAAAGCCGACACTTTTCTCATCGGAGGAGCGATGGCTTACACATTCTTAAAAGCCACCGGTATTGAAACAGCACTAAGCCGTGTGGAGGCTGACAAAATCGATCTTGCTAAGGATCTTTTGGAGGAGGCTCGCAGACGATCTATTAGATTTTTACTTCCTACCGACTGTATCGTCACTCAATCGATTCAGGCGAGTGTTCCTACAAAAAATGTAACTCTTTCGACTACTGCAGGTATTCCAGAAGACTGGGAGGGGGTCGATATCGGTCTTGAGACACGACTGATTTATGCACGAGAAATAGCCCAAGCAAAAACCATTTTATGGAATGGTCCAGTCGGTATTTTTGAAATACCTGATTTTGCAGGTGGCACTCGATCTTTGGCAGAAGCGGTTGCGGCTAATCGAAGTGCCCTCTCCATTATTGGTGGGGGTGATTCAGTAACTGCAGTAAAACAATTTGGATTAGCTTCTCTCATGAGTTTTATTTCAACCGGAGGAGGAGCTTCCCTAGAGCTTATCGAAGGAAAAGAACTTCCTGGAATTGTTGCACTCACCAGCTGCTAAGTATACTTTGTCATGACTCTACCTCGGAAAAAAATTATCTCCGCAAATTGGAAGATGAACATTACTGCTAGTGAGGTTGCTCCTTATCTCACTACTTTTCTCGAGGAAATGAAGCAAATCGATGGGGTCGACGTGATTCTTATTCCCTCTTTCACTTCATTGCCAAAGACCTCAGAATTATTAACAACAACTCAAGGAATTCGTTTGGGCGCTCAAAATATTTCATCCTATGATAAAGGAGCTTTTACTGGAGAGATTTCGGCATCCATGCTAAGAGATCTTTTCGTTCATCACGTCCTTATTGGACATAGCGAGAGACGCCATCTATTTGGAGAAACCAACGCCGTTATTCATGAAAAAATGAAAATGACGCTCCGCAATGAAATGAAGCCTATTCTCTGCGTTGGGGAAACTTTAGAGGAACGTCGCACTGGAAAAGAAAAACAAGTCATTGAGCAACAATTAAGAGAAGGGCTCCAAGATTTATCCTTAGATCAAATAGATAATACCATGATTGCCTATGAGCCAGTATGGGCCATCGGAACTGGACAGACAGCGACTGTGGAGCAGGCCCAGGAGGCTCATTTTTTTATTCGAAGCATTATTACGGAACTTAGCAACATTTCAACTTCTCAAAAAATGCGATTACATTATGGAGGGAGCGTCACTCCTCATAATGCAGAGGAACTCCTAAGCGCACCTGACATTGATGGAGCTCTCGTGGGAAGCGCTAGCCTGGATCCTCACTCTTTTGCTAAAATTGTTTTAAAAGCTCAAAGCACTTGAAAAACCAAAGATATCATAATAGAGATAGATAAATTTTAAATTCGTTTCTTCTTAGCCCGCATATTTCATGCTGGTTCGTCGCGAGGCGCCGCGAATCCTGATGCAGACACCACCGGCGGTCGGGAGACCGCGGGGGAGACTGCCCTGGCTTTAGGGGGCAGCCCTGAAAGGGCGAGACGAGCGCGAGCGAGCGAGTCAACGAAGGTGATGGATTGCGACGACGGCTGTATGTTTCATACTGCCCAAGGAGCAATTCGAAGCTGACGCAGTATCCATCAGGTGTTCGC
>JAIPKF010000048.1 GCA_021733705.1 Chthoniobacterales bacterium | reverse complement strand
ACTCCCCCACTTTGATTAAAGAAGACCATGCTTCACGCGCAGTTTTTTTTTGGGTTATCGCACAAATCAGGGCATCAAGCATAGGCTGCAGATGTGTTGGATTTATTTTCCATCCGTGGCTTAATACCTGTTCATTAAAAACAGCAAACACCTGAGAATGCTTGGCAGGCTTTTTTTCCCTTGGAGAAGGAGAAAGGGATGTGCTCTTATAAGTCGAAGAGGGATCTGAGGATGGCACTAAGACATTTACAGAGGCCCTCATTAAAGGTGGGGTCAGTTCAGCCAAACAGCACCTGTTCGAGAAAATCATCCCTGCTGTTATCAAATAAACAAGTATTGAAAATCGCATTGCAATTTTTGAGGATTTTTTCCAAATGCTCTGGGTTGTTCTAAGAAAGAGAGACTCGTTAATCAGAGGATTCAGCACGATAATACTTCTCACCAATACGAATTTTTTCACGGCCATTTTTCACTCTCCATGCATTGGTATCACGCAATGAATAAACACAACCACAATATTCTTGCTGGTAAAATTCTTCATGCTTCGAGATTTCTAACATACGTGCTGCTCCTCCCCCTTTTCTCCAATTAAAAGTCCAATAGGAGAGTCCCTCATAACGAGCTGCAGCCCTCATCCCCGACTCATTGATTTGATCCAAGTTTTTCCATCGAGAAATTCCTAGGCAACTTGTCATCACTGGAAAACCACGTTCATGAGCTTGTAATGCAGTTCTTTCAAAACGCAAATCAAAACAGGCTGTACAGCGAATACCACGCTCAGGTTCTCTCTCCATACCCTTCACACGGTCAAACCAAGTCTCTGTATCATAGTCAGCATCGATAAAGGGAATATGATGTTTGTCAGCAAAACGAATGTTCTCCTCTTTTCGAAGTTCATACTCCTTACGGGGGTGGATATTGGGATTATAGAAAAAAATTTCTATCTCTAAGCCAGAAGCCACCATGGCTTCAATCACTTCACCGGAACAGGGTGCACAGCAAGAATGCAAAAGAACACGCTTTTCGCCACCTGGGGGAAGATTCTCAGAACGATTAGAATGTATAGAACGTTCAGAAATCATAATGTGCTATGAAAAAGACTTCTATTATTCCAAAGGTACATGACACCTGAGTAGAGCGTTAAGAAGAGGGTCATTCCTATAAGCCAGGGACCGACACACATCCATGACCAAGCAATCCAAGGAGCATATGAAAAATTCTGAGCGGCCAAAAGAAAAAGGTAGAAAAGAATAGTAATCAATTGCCAAAATGTTTTCTGTTTTCCGAGTCGATCTGACGCAAGGTTCAATCCTTTCTCCAGGGCAAGAAAACGGAGTCCAGTGATAAAAAATTCACGCGCAATAATGATGATCACAACCCAGGAAGGAAAGGCTTGATAGGGAATGAGAGAGATCAAGGCTGCCGCAACAAGAATTTTATCAGCAAGAGGATCAATAAAGCGCCCAAAACTAGTACAACTCTGGTAACGCCGAGCTATATAACCATCTAGCCAGTCGGTAAAAGAGGCCAATGCAAATGTCCCAAATGCCACACAATCAGACCATGGAGTAGAGCAGGTAAGAGCAACCACAAAAATAATTGTAAGCCCTATTCTTGAAAGCGTCAGATTATTAGAAAGGTTCATAAATTCAAATAATCATGATGCCAATAAAAATAAAAAAAGAAACTCCTATCCCGGATATTTCATACTGATTATGACGAGGGAGCTGCGAAGGCTGATGAGGCACCAACGGCAGTCAAAAGACCGCGGGGGGGGACTGCCTTTAGCCCGCTTATTTCATACTGGTTCGTCGCAAGGCGCCGCGAATCCTGATGCAGAAACCACCGGCGGTCGGAAGACCGCGGGGGAGACTGCCCTGGCTTTAGGGGGCAGCCCTGAAAGGGCAAGACGAGCGGTAGCGAGCGAGTCAACGAAGGTGATGGATTGCGACGACGGCTCTATGTTTCATACTGCCCGAGGAGCAATTCGAAGCTGACGCAGTATTCATCAGGTGTTCGCAAGCCGCAGCAGAATCGGTATGAAATATGCGGGTTAAGGAAATCTTGCAGAAATGTTGAACATAAATAAAAAAAATGTGTCCTACTTACTATGACTTTTGGATTCATAAGAAGCACCTTGGTCTTCACCACTTAATACTAAAAATATGTCACTGTTCAAAAAATCTATACCACTCTTATGTTGCATCATAGTGTGCCACTTTAGTGTCGCACCAGCCAAGGCTCTAGAAAGCAATGAGACGAAAGATTTTCAGACAGAAAAAGGGAAAGTGACTTTCCATATTGTTAATCTGTGGAAAGCAGATTCGAGTACCGGCTATCAGAGCGGTTATCAGGTCAATATCACCATTGAGAACACCCAACAGCTTCAGGATTGGAAGCTTTGTTGGAGTGAAGAAGATAAGATCGATCAATATTGGAATGCCCAGCAAGAGACGACTCCTGAGGGTCTCATTTCTTTATCTGGAACACCATGGAATACTACTATTGCTCCTGGAAATAAAATCACTATTGGATATATCGCTTATTCTAAGCAAAACAGCTTTCATCTCCCCACTTCTTTACAACTCCTATCCTCGGATGTCTCTGTTAACACCCCTCCGGTCAACACCCCTCCGGTCAACACCCCTCCGGTCAACACCCCTCCGGTCAACACCCCTCCGGTAGATCATCCTTCGGAAAACCCTTCCTCTTCGGGCCCTTTTTCAACAACCCCAATGGCACAACCTGCAACACGGAGTCTTGGAGAAAAAAAAATTGTCCTCACTGTTCAAGGAACCAAGATTGTGGATGATCAGGGCAAGGAGATTCTTTTAAAGGGGCTCGATAGGCCTTCTTTAGAATGGAATCCTCAAGGTCAACATCTCAGTGCAGAGGAGATTGCCACCATGAAAACAAAATGGAATGCCACTGTTGTTCGTATTAGCTTGAACCAGAACTACTGGTTCAGCTCTCAAGATACGAGCACTACGGGATCTTACAAACAGATCATCAATGGAGTAGTTGCCTCCTGTATTAAAAACGATATGGCTGTTGTCTTAGATCTTCATTGGACAGAAAACGGCCATCAAAATCCAATGGCTAATAAAGAATCACTCCTATTTTGGAAAGAGGTTGCTACTGCTTACAAAGATTTTGGAACGGTGATCTTTGAACTATTCAACGAACCGTATGGTGTTACTCCAGAGGTATGGCTCCATGGTGATAATCAGTATGCAGGCTTTCAGGAGCTTGTAGATGAGATTAGAAAAACAGGTGCCCAGAACATCTGTATTATTAACGGCCTCGATTGGGCTTATGACTTAAGTTTTGTTAATGATAAATTTCATGTCCACGGGGAGAATCTCATTTACGGATCCCATCCCTACAATGAAAAACTCTATAAGGATAAAAATCATCATCAGAGCACCCTGCTTGATGAGAATAATTTCAAGGGGGTTCTTGGCATTTATCCTCTGATTTTTACAGAATTCGGAGTCAATGATAATGCCTATTTTAATGCAGGAGATTATCAAAAGATTTATCAGGATATTCTCAAATTTTGTAATGATCATCATGTTCATTATACTGCTTGGGCATGGTGGAATGAACCAGGTAACCCGGCTTTCCCCTGTCTTATTGGAGATTGGAGTGGAACTCCTATTAATGGTGGGGTTTTTATTAAAGATGATATGATTTATCATCCTGGAACCAATCTCCATTAAAGTTCGATATACATTAGAGTTAGAAATTGTCATAGTAATGCCATGACTTTAGGCATTACTGGAGCTACTGGTTTTATTGGCCAAGCGCTACAAGCTGCAGCGCTTGGAAACAACATGGAGACTGTTATTTTTTCTCGTCACCCTGAGCTACTCTCTAATGCCCGCAGGTGGGATCCTAAAAATATTCCTAACATCGATGGATGTACCCAGCTTGTTCATCTTGCTGGAGAATCGATTCTTGGTCTTTGGACAAAGGAGAAGCGACATCATATTTTAGAAAGTCGTCAACAAGGAACGCGGCGGCTCGTTGAGGCTATCGCAGCTGCTCCTATAAAACCCTCTGTACTTGTGAGTGCCTCGGCAATTGGTTGCTATGGGGATAGTGGTGACGAGCTCCTCAATGAAGCAGCTCCACAAGGAAGTGGTTTTCTTGCAGAGGTTGCCCAAAGCTGGGAAGAAGAGGCCATCAAAGCAGAAGCGTACGGTGTAAGAGTGGTGCTTCTCCGTATAGGCATTGTTCTTGGGAAAGAGGGAGGAATAATGAAGCATATCACTCCCCTGTTTCGCTTCGGTCTTGGGGGTGTGCTTGGTTCTGGAAAACAATGGATGTCCTGTATTCATGTAAATGACCTCATTGGGCTTATTCTCCACTGCTGCCATGATCCCTCGATCCATGGTCCTATCAATGCTGTCATGCCCTCTCCTATCACCAATACAACATTTACAAAAACACTTGGAACTCTTTTAAAAAGACCCACTTTTTTTCGTGTTCCTTCCATTGCCCTTCGCTTGATGCTAGGTGATCTCTCAACATTGCTGCTCAAGAGCCAACGAGTCCTTCCCACAAAGGCACTCCAACATCATTATCATTTTCAATATCCTACTGTTGAAAAAGCACTCCAGGAGATCCTTGTTCCATGATTTATGGAAATGGATCACTCTAGGAGCTCCTGAATTTCAGCTTTTATATAGTAATAGTTATGAGGATTTTTTAAATAGAACGTTAATGGCATGTGTCTGAATAAAATTCTTCCAAGTCATCACATCATCTCCTTTATACAAAAGACAAGGCATCTCAAGATCAATCTCCCCCCTAAGATCAGGTTTCTGCAGAAGACTCTCATCCTCATTTAGAGCTTTCTGTAACAGATTGATATCATCACGGAGATACCAATGAGATTCAATTTCTTGAAAAGAGACAAAATGAGCTCCCACGTGACATGTAATAGCTAAGGGCTGATAGCTTGGACTCTCTTCAGCATCTATAATTTTGAAAGGGTTGAAAAGATCCGTACAAAAACATCTTTTCATGGTATGATCCTCATTCAACCCTTTACTAATAGTCATAATAAACTGATCTCCTGGTAAGCCATAACGATATGTATCAATAGCTGACCGTATGAGTTCTTCCGGGGATTCATTATTTTGCATAGGTGAGGTTAAGAAAAAAAACTTCTTCTTCTCAGTTTCTAATCCTAAATTTTGACAGAGACCTCCTAATATTTCATTGGGGTCACCAAAGTCGAGGACAGTCCCCTCATCATCAATAATATCCTTGAATGGTCCATTAATGAGCTCCTTGATTTCCGAACGTAGAAGATTCGAATCAACGTCATTACCTTGCGAGAAATAATAGAGTGCCGGAGCCCTTGCTTCCTCCATTTCACGAAGAGATTTAGAATGAACACAGAATTTCAGTGTTTCCAGTGCTGTATTGACCCAGCACGCTGTTTGGTACGGGTTACTAAGAACTAATTGTTTAATATAGGGTGATTGGAACGGTTCAACATTATTTCTGTTGTGTGGTTGATCCTTGTGATAAATAATTTCATTCCAAATATTTTCTTTTAGTTTTTCATCCCTTAGCTTTTGGTCCCTTAGTTTTTCTTTATTTTTATTACTGCGTATTGATTGTTGAGCGTCATTCGTACGTGAACATTCTTTTAACCTGCATATTTCATACTGGTTCGTCGCGAGGCGCCGCGAATCCTGATGCAGACAAGGAGGGTGATGGATTGCGACGACGGCTCTATGTTTCATACTGCCGTCGTCAGACTTCATCGCTCGCCTTACCCCATCAGCCTTCGCGGCCTCCTCGTTACGATCAGTATGAAATATCCGGGTTAAACAATATTTTGTTCCAAAATAAAAACCAGCTACTGTCAGAAATCCTGTAGCTATATTTTCAAAAACTTTTCCAGAAGAGGAATACTCGGAATTCTCTTCCTTGTTTGAAACAAGGAGTGCAGGAGATTCAATGAACCAAGGAATTTTATTTGATTTTAATTCAGGATCAGTGTGATCGGTTTGAAATATGCGGGCTAGATCACTTGCATGACTCAAAAGAGCTATCTTTTCATTGCTATCGCATCCACATGAATTATCTAAACTCACAAAAAAAACAAGAGACTCTTCTTTATCTAAAATCACGTGATAGTCGTAGAAGCCAGGCTCACCACTCCTTACAATAAAAGCTGACGAAAAATCATTTCCCATTTTTTCATCATAAAAATGATGAATATCTGCGGGCTCTGCTTGATTTAAGAAGGAACAATACTCACATGCTAGTGGCTTTTTTTCTAATCGAACATTTAACCCGGATATTTCATTCCAATCTACTCCGGAAGCCAGCAAGTCAGATGGATGCTGCGTTGAGCTCGAAGTCTTCCTCGGGCAGTATGTATTCATACAGCCGTCGTCAGACTTCATCGCTCGCCTTACCCCATAAGGATTCGCGGCCTCCTCGTCACGATCAGTATTAAATATGCGGGTTAAAGTTGTATTTTGAGCTTGAAGAAAAGATACAAAAATAAAAAGGGCAGAGAAAAATGAAAGAAGGGGCATATATCCAAAGGGGGAAATTAGAAAGCGAGAGAATCTATTAATAAAAAAGAAATGATGAGTTCAAGCAGGATATTTTGTTAAAAAACATAAATTTGAACCAAAAGTGCACTAATAAAACCGTTGCAATCATTGGTAAAAAGTAAATCAACCCTACTGGAACCATTCCATGAACTTGGGGCAGTCCAATCCATGGGAGCAGTAGATCAGGAGGGCTTATTGCATAGTGAGCAATATGATTGAAGGATTGTTGACAAAAAATCCAGCCGGCATGCAATCCAATGGCTAACCAGAGAGAATGCGTTCGAAGGGTCACCCATGCTAAAATCATTCCTAAAATAGTAAGGTTAGCAAAAGCCCCAAGAAAGAGAGGCATGATGGGTAATCCTTGGCCCACTTGCATGCAGAGTTTCAAACCACTCCACCAATCGACAATTCCCCCTCCACCGTGAGGCATATTTAGAAAGTGGAGCGCTGCAAAAAAAAGGGAGGTGAACCAGAAAGCTCCTTGATCACCAAAAGCACGTCGACTCATTCCTAATAAAAGCCCTCGAAAAAAGAATTCTTCTAGTAGGGCAACGAGACTGGCAGCTGCAAGAAATTTTAACAGCAAAGCAGCATTCCAGCTCGCTGTGAGAGCATACCAACCGTTCCAAATAAAAAAAATCTCAAGCAACCCCAGTGGTAACAATGCACTCATAATCCCAAAACAAAGATCACTCCACGCATGGTTGTTGTGATAGAGAGAAAAATCTGCAAGGCGATACATTCCAAGCCATCGGACTATTGGCCAAAGCAAAATGAGTGCAGATACTTGTACCGATCTGGAAAAATAACGATGAAACGGCATCGCCTGAAGAGAAGCAACCAATGAGGCGAGACCGCCACAATGAGAAGAGTCCCATCCCTGAACGGTGAGATAAATCCAAGGAGCAACAAGAGCTCCTGCAAGCACGGAGAGAAGAAGATAGAAAAAGATTTTTGCTAAAGGTTTCACGAAAGAAAGAAAGTATGCTAATTTTCAAAAGATAACGATGAGAAATTGCCATGCATGGACAGTACGAGAAGAAGATCAAGTGAAACGCGAAATTCGTGTGACCAAGGAGGCCTCCCGGTGGCGCTTCCAATCCAAACGAGCAGATGTTGAGTCTTGGACTTATCATGAAAAACCACTCGAAGCGGACCTCCTTCTTTTTCTGGATGTTTTGGAACGGAAGTATAGTAGGAGACGGGCCTCCTTTGGCGATATTACCTTAGCAAAGCAAATGCTTGCAGAACTCCATGCTCCCTAATTTCACTGCAGATGCCACTTCCCTGGCAACCCTTGATCATCAGCACCTCTGGCATCCCTTTACTCAACAACAAGAGTGGGTCAAAAAAGATCCTCTTATCATCGTTTCTGGTAAAGGAGCCTTCTTGGATGACATTCATGGCAAAAAATATTTTGATGGTAATAGCTCCATCTGGACCAATATTCATGGCCATGCACATCCTCATATTGTCGCAGCAATTGCAGAGCAAGCTTCCAGACTCGATCACACCTCTTTTTTAGGAACAACCCATCCTAAGGCCATCATTCTCGCAGAACGGCTAGTGAAGCTTTTTCCAGGAAGCCCCCTCTCCCGAGTCTTTTTCTCTGATAACGGCTCTACCGCTATCGAAGTGGCCCTCAAGATGACACTGCAGTATTGGCAGCTCACTGGCCATCCCGAACGTCAGCGTTTTGTGAGCTTTACAAGTTCTTATCATGGGGATACTGCAGGGGCTGCGAGCCTGAGTGGAAAAAATATTTTTTCAGAGCGCTTTGCTAAAATTCATTTTCCTGTTGAACAAGTGACCGATCTCTCGATGCTAGAGAGGCTTCCTCATCCCCAGACGATTGCTGCCATTGTGATTGAACCCTTGATCCAAGGAGTAGCTGGAATGCGGCTCTGGCCCAAAGGGATGTTGAGGGATTTACGAAGCTTTTGTGATCGCCTTGGCATTCTACTGATCCTCGACGAGGTAATGACTGGGTTTGGACGTACAGGGAAAATGTTTGCATGCCAGCACGAGGGAGTTATTCCTGATTTTATCGCGCTTGCCAAAGGCCTCACCGGAGGGGCCCTCCCCCTTGCTGCCACCATGACACGAGAAAAAATATATGAGGCGTTTTTAGGGACGGTGGAGGAACAAAAAACTTTTTATTATGGCCACAGCTACACCGCTAATCCGATTGCCTGTGCAGCTGCCCTTGCAAGCCTTGAGATCTTTGAGGAGGAATCGGTTTTAGAAAAACTTCCAAAAAAAATAGAATGCTTTTCTCATTCATTAAAAAAATTAGAGTCGCTTCCCCATGTCGCTCCCATCAGGCAGTGTGGACTCATTGCTGGCATTGAACTCATGCAAGAACCTCATGCCTCTATTTCTTATCGATGGCACGATCAGGTAGGAGCAGAGATTTGCTATAAGGCACGCCACCATGGACTCTTGACACGTCCTATTCTTGATACGATTGTTTTCATGCCTCCGCTCTGTGCTACTGAAGAGGAGATTAGCAATGCAGTGGAAGGACTCTTTTTAACTCTTCAAACATTATAAAAACCGAAATTATGAATGGCATCCCTAGAACTAATATTAATACTTTTTCTGAGCCTCACCCACTAGAACTACAGAAAACTGAAGGCATTCCTTCACAACCTTCAAAAATTGTCAGTTTAGCTGAATATCAGGTGCAACTAGTAGATACAAATCCCGTTGTT
>JAIPKF010000047.1 GCA_021733705.1 Chthoniobacterales bacterium | reverse complement strand
GAACTCCCTCTGACACTTTTAAGGGAGTTAAAAAAAACATTTGGTTCCATGCCTGTGGAATTAATTCCGATCCTGGAGCTCAGTGCGACATCTCCTTCCAATGATCCCAACAGTATTGCTCCTCGCCCCCTCTTCCAACTTATTGGATGTGATCTCATCGCATTGCAAAATTTACAGTATTCCGACGAGCCTGAGGATTTTTCTATGAATCAAGAGGAGAGTAAAGAGACCTTACAAAGTCTTTTTATCAGTCATTCATTAGCATCCGAGAAAAAATTAAAAGTGGGGGATCGATTTCCTTTGGTTATTGCTAATGAAGTGTTCGATTTTCATATTGCAGGATTTATCCCAGAATCGAAATCAAGGCCGAAGATTTCCTCTCGTCTCATCGTCATTGATCTCCCCTTACTCCAAGAGTTAACGCATCACCAAGGGCAATTATCTCAAATCAACTGCTCCCTTCCTGAGAGCACTTCACGAGATCTAGAGAAAAAGAGACTTTTGGAAACTCTCCAAAAATCTCAGTCCCAACTGGGAGGCTTTGAAATCTTCACCTCTAAAGACCAGCGCGCAAAAGCAGCACTCATGACTCGAGCCTTTAGAATGAATCTCACTATTCTCTCCTTAATTGCCCTACTAGCAGGCCTCTACCTCATTCTTCAAGCACTTGATGGAGCTGTAGTACGCCGAAGGGGTGAAATTGCTGTGTTACGTTCTCTTGGGGTTACCAAAGAAATTATTCAAATCCACTGGCTTACTGAAGCGCTTTTATTGGGACTTGCGGGTGGCCTCTTAGGAAGTCTTTTGGGTTGGGGTACAGCTCAGTTTGCAATCCGATCTATTGGTTCTATTGTCAATGCTCTATATTTTACAACTTCAGTAAACACTGCAACCTTAGATTGGAGTGAATTTTTTTTAGCAATAATCCTTGCGGTTAGTTCCGCACTACTGACCGGATGGTGGCCTGCCCATCAAGCTGCAGAGACTCCCCCAGCACAAATACTCTCCCATGAATTTGATAAAAGTCCTCCTAAAGGTCTTTTTCAATCCATCCTCATGGGAGTTCTACTTTTACTGCTAAGTGGACTCCTCTCCTTAGCGCCAGCAGCAACTCTTTTTAATAACAGGCGACTTCCCCTCTGCGGTTATATTGCAACATTATTGTTAATTTTGGGTGGAGGTATTTTCTGTGGTTTTTTTACTGAAAAACTCGGCTTAGTGATGACTTTTTTTGGGAAATTTTCTTTCATCGTACGTTTAGCCGCAAGCCATTTAAAGCCACTCTCCAAGAGGCATTATCTTGCAGCCTCAGGAATCCTCTGTGGTGTTACTATGGCAGCAGGAATGCTTATCCTTATACAAAGTTTTGAGAAGACAATGCAGCGTTGGATTTCTACCGTCTTTCAAGCTGATCTTTATATCAGTAGTGCCGATTACCAAGGAAGCTCGCTGGAGCATCACATCTCTCCTCAAATTTGGAAAAGTATTGTTCAGGATCCTCGCATTGCCGATATCCAGCTCATCACCTCACGTTCCATTACTTTAAATAATCTCCCAACAATCATGAATGGAATCGATATCGGCTTCCTCAAACGTCATCATAATATTCTTTGGAAAGAGGCTCCTAAAAATGACGATTTTTTTAATCCAGAGAAAAATAGTCATCTTGTTCTAGTGAATGAAAGTTTTTTAGAACGATTTCAACATCGCTGTGGTGATCATGTCATCATCCCAACAGCATACGGAGATCAAGAGATGACGATTGCCGGAGTCTTTTGTGATTATGGAAATGAACAGGGTTCTCTATTCATCGACAGAGCTCATTTCGCAAACTATTTCAAAGAAGATGGGGCAACCGTTCTCATTGCCATGGTGCAACCAGAAGTCGATCCAGAACAATTAAGACTTCAATTTTCTTCTCAATTTCCAGGATTGACTACGTTAACAAACCGTAATCTACGGGAAGAGATTTTACGTGTGTTTCATCAGACCTTTTCTATCACCTATGCTCTCGAGCTCATTGGAATCATCGTAGCTATTATTGGGCTAGGAATGACTCTTTCAAATATTCTCATTGATCGTGCTAAAGAACTCACCACATTACGAGCACTCGGCTGCACCCAACATACCATAGCTACTGCAATGGCCCTGGAAGGAGGTCTATTGGCCCTCTCAGGAGCTTTTATTGGAATCCTTACGAGTCTTGGCATGGGATCAATTCTTATTTACGTGATTAACAAACAGAGTTTTGGATGGACATTACAATTTAGTATCCCCTATTTTTCGCTAGCAATTCTTGCCATCGCAGTGGTGACCTCTGGCACCCTTGTCTCCTACCTGGTAGCTCGCCAGAACTCCTTACTTAAAGTAGAAATTCATGACTAATATCATTTTTTCCTTACTTTTACTGCTAATATGCTCATGGCAAGTTCATGCGGTAACTCATGACGGGTATAGCATTCCTGAGGAGGGACATCATTTTACCTTTCCAAGAGACTATGGAAGTCATGACGACTTTAAAATTGAATGGTGGTATATCACAGGTCACCTCTTTACGAAAGAGGGAGAGCGCTTTGGATTTGAATCCACATTCTTTCGTTCAGCAGGACAACCCTCCTCTCTTAAACTCCATGAAGAGAAAAATAGTCTTAAAGATTCGACCATCTTTTTAGCAGATATGGCACTCCTTGATGTTAACAAAAAAAAATTCTCTTATCAGCGACGCTTGAATCGTCGTGGGTGGAATGCTTCTGCCTCCTCTGAAACACTCGATTTAGAAAATGGCAATTGGTCCCTAAAAATCAAGGATGAGGAAAAGGGAATCATGAATCTTATTGGATCGATTCAAGGGGATATTGTTTTTCAGTTAAGATTAACCCCAGTAAAACCATTAGTTTTTTTTGGTAAAAATGCTGTTTCTAGAAAAGGTGAAGACTCCACGGCCTTAAGTTACTACATGACATTCCCACGGCTTCACGTTGAAGGAATAGTTCAACTCGGAGAACAAGAAAAAAAGGTGTCTGGTGAGGCATGGATGGATCATGAAATAAGTAGCAGTCAGCTCTCTTCTAATCAGGTGGGTTGGGATTGGTGCTCCCTTCAACTCAAAGATGGCCGTGAAATAATGGCTTACCGAATGCGCCTTAAAGATGGATCCCAAGATCCTCTTTCAACCCTCACCTGGATCGATGCTCAAGGAAAACTTACAGAATACGAAGGAAAGGATTTTAGAATAGAGACTCTTGGAAATTGGAAAAGTCCCATTACTCATAACATCTATCCGATTCCAATTCGTCTTTATACAGTTGATCCTATAAATAATAAATCGATTTCGTTTACTCTTATTCCTCTTTCAGAAATTCAAGAACTTGTCGGTAGTAGAGGCTTGAGCTACTGGGAGGGAGCTTGTCGCGTTCTTGATCAAAAAAAACAAGAAGTTGGTTCTGCTTTTCTTGAACTGACTGGTTATGACACGAAGTTTCAGAAGAATCTTCGCTAGCGAGCTTGAATTTTTCCCAATCCCCCATCAACACCAAGGACCTGACCTGTAACCCATGATTGAAGAGGATCTAAAAACCAAGTGATGGCAGAAGCCACCTCTTCAGGCTCGCCAATTCTACCAATGGGGTGCATCGATGCTGATTTTTTGAGAATTACCTCATTCTCTGTTAATTTTTGAGTGAGTCCTGTATGGACTAAGCCAGGGGCCACACAATTCACGCGAATATGATAGGGAGCATAAGTAGCTGCAGCTGCAAGAGCCATTCCCTCAATACCTGCTTTGGCAGCAGCAATAGCTTCATGATTAATGAGACCACGCTGAGCAGCAACTGAAGAACAAAAGACAATACTCCCCCCATGAGGTTGCTTCATCATTTGTCGCACAGAACAGCGTAACAAATAAAAAGCTGTTTTTAAATTAAGAGAAAGAGCCTCCTCAAATTCAAGATCGCTGATTAAATGAGCAGGTTTTAGAAGAATCGATCCAGCGCAATTAACTAGCCCATCAATGCATCCATATTCAGAAATAATAGATTCAAAAAAGGGGGCGACTGCATTGCTATCAGTAGCATCTAAGGAGCATATTTTGAGCTTATGCGAATAATCCTTAAGGGGAGCAAGAGTCGATTCTAATTTCTCAAGGTGTCGAGCAACAGCGATCACATCCCACCCTTTTGAGAGAAGGGAACTCACCACAGAAAAACCAATACCACCGGAAGCTCCAATAACTATAGCAATGCGACGATCTGTGAATGTATTATTAATTGATGAGGAGAGCGTGTTCATAAATAAGATTATGGAGTTAATGAGCGTGAAGTGTTTTTAAAATAGGATGAGACTTCTCTTTACTATAATCACCCAATGCTGTTGCTAAAACTGTTCCTGAATGATCCACCACAAGGACGGCAATAAGCTGTGTAGAAGTAAGACCTATCTCTTTAAAAAAAGAAGATCGGTTTGTATAAACCGTCCACACATGCGATCGCAATCCTTCCTCCTTAATACCGTGCTTCATCCCTCGGTCAATCCAAGGAGCAATCCATCTCCATCCCCTTTGTATAAGGGGCAGCTCAAGCCATGGGGTCTTATTTTTTGGGGAGTGAAGATCTAAACCAGCAATCCAAGAATCAACCGATTCCTGCTGCTCTCTTTTAAAGGCAATGAGAAGAAGCGTTTTCTTTGCAGGCAAATCATCAGGCAATATCCAACGATGTCCATTGAGATCACGAGCATGAAGAATAGGGATTTTATGTTCGTGCGTTTCCATAGAAAAAAGATGGATTAAAGAAAAAGCAAAAAGAACACTCAAAAAAATTACTATCTTTGGAATTTTCATTTTAAAAAATTGTTTCTATCGAGGAAGAGACTATCTAATTTTGAATGAATCAACTAGATTTTTCATAAAATGTTTCCTGCATTCTCCGTCAATCAATTATTTGTTTCCTATGGTGAAGTCAAAGCTGTTCGTGGTATTTCTTTAGAGGTTCCCAATGGAAAAATCGTTACCCTTATTGGTTCCAATGGTGCTGGTAAATCTTCGACCCTCAAGGCACTTGCTGGAGCTACTCCCTACGATGGAAAACTTTTCTTTCAGGGAAGGCTCTTAAAACAGGAAGAGCCTCATTTAAGAACTTCTCGAGGCATCAACCTTGTTCCTGAAGGCCGTTCTATTTTTAGCAATCTCACGGTCTTAGAAAACTTGATTCTAGGTGCTTGGAAGACTCCTAATAAAACAAAACGTCAAATAAACCTGGATCGTGTTTTTTACTTTTTCCCAAGACTTCAGGAACGTTTATCACAAATCGCAGGAACCCTCTCCGGTGGAGAACAGCAGATGTTAGCTCTTGGAAGAGCCCTCATGACAGAACCGCAATTACTTCTTCTTGATGAGCCCTCGATGGGACTTGCTCCCCTCCTCGTTCAAGAAATTTTTTCTATCATTAAAAGAATCAATTCCGAGGGAATGACCATTCTTCTTATCGAACAAAATGCAACAATGGCACTTAAAATTGCCCACCACGCTTATCTCATGGAGTTAGGAACGATTACTCTTTCAGGAACAGGGGAAGATTTATTGATGAATCCTAGCGTTCGAGCAGGATACCTAGGGGGGTAATTTTTACTAAGATAACAAAACAAGAAGATGATCCCAAAAGTTTTGACGACTCTTCAATGCTGCCTTTGCTGCTGACATAGCCTCCTGTAGCTTTGATGAATCATCTTGACATAGAGTCGTAACAAGCTTCACTGCAGCAGGCCCATGTTCCTCTCCATCAAGATCAATATGTCGCTTAAGATAGTAGTGAAAAACAGGAGCCTTCTCCTCACTAATACCAAGCTTGTGAAGCAAAGAATAAAACATCTTCGGTATAACATGTTCTCGACCAAAGGCGAAAGCTGCAGCAATCTCATGAGCTTTCCCTTCATTCAACAAAGCAAAGGTCTCGTTCATGAAAATACGTGATGGTTCTGGTACCCCCTTATGATTAAGAGCTGCAGAGAGGCCTTCCTTTACAATGACCTGAAGAAATTCTTCTATTGAATCTTTTTTTGCACCGACCTCATTCATCGCAGCACGATATAGTTCAAAATGACTTCCATAATGCACCCCATTATCCTCCTCGGAGTGAAGAGAATCACTCTCTTCATCAAGAACAATCTCGTTTACTAAACGGACTAGATTGCCGTGAGGAGAAGGCACCCAAGGAATGGAGGTCGGGGCAATGATCGATTGAAGACTTTTTAACAAAGACATAAAGTCCCAAACAGCGAAAACATGATGCTCCATAAATAAGCGTAACTGCTCGATGGTATCAAGAGATTCAAAAATAGAATGTTTTTCAACAGATGCTAAGGAGGGGGCCAGCTCCTCTAAGAGCTCATGTTCACAGCTTAAAGAAGATTGCATAGAGGATAATTATTTCGTGTTTTTGAAAGAAAGTGTTCTCCAACTAGCCTGGTTTTTGTGCAATAGGGCATCTGCAGATTCCGGCCCCCAACTTCCTCCTGGATAAAAATCGAGATCGTCTGAGGAAATATTCCAAGCCTCTTCTATACCATCAATAAAAGTCCAGGCCTCTTCAACCTCATCACTACGAGCAAAAAGAGTTGCATCTCCATTCATAGCATCCAACAACAATCTTTCATAGGCTTCTGGATTAGGTTTTCCAAAGGAGGTGCCATAATGGAAGTCCATTTTTACTGGTTCAATATGGAGTCTAGAACCTGGTGTTTTTGCAGACATCGTAAAGGAAATTCCCTCGTCAGGTTGAATTCTAATAACTAAAACATTGGGATCCAAAACATGTCCCATCGTATTAAAGAGAACAGGAGGTACTTCTTTGAAAACAATCGCAATCTCAGTCCCTGCATGAGGCATCCTTTTTCCTGCTCTTACAAAAAAAGGAACTCCTGCCCAACGCCAGTTATCAATAGCAATTTGGAGAGCCACATAGGTCTCGGTTGAAGAGCCTTGAGCCACTCCTGTCTCCTGCTTATAACCTAAAATAGATTGATTAAGAATCATTCCCTCCGTGTATTGAGCTCTAACAACATGCTTTATAACAGAATCCCCCTTAATAGGCCGCAATGATTTCAATACCTTCACTTTTTCATCGCGAATCGCATCCGGGCTCATACTCATCGGAGGTTCCATCGCAGTAAGGGTTAAGAGTTGCAAAAGATGGTTTTGAACCATATCACGTAAAGCACCAGCTTGGTCATAATAACCAGCACGCCCTTCGACACCTAGTGATTCTGCAGCTGTAATCTGCACATGATGGATATGTTTTGAATTCCAAATAGATTCGAAAATAGAATTCGCAAATCTTAGCACCATGATATTCTGTGCGGTCTCTTTTCCTAAATAGTGATCGATACGATAGGTAGACGATTCAGGAAAAGAATCATGGACGAGCTTGTTGAGATGACGTGCTGTTTCTAAGTTCACCCCAAATGGTTTTTCAATAATAACACGAGTCCAGCCATTCTCTTGAGGTTTACTAAGACAGCTCTGCTTAAGATTGTGTAAAATTACCTCAAACTGGTCAGGAGCAACCGCAAAATAAAAAAGACGATTTGCTGGAATATTATGGGTTGATTCATATTCTGTTAATTTTTTTGCAAGTTCTAAATAACCATCAAAAGAGTGAAACTCAGCACGATGGTAAGAAATAGAATGTGAAAAACTTTTCCATTGCTCCTCGTTTACAGGAGAACGAGAGAACTTTGAAGTAGAAATCTTAAGCTCATCCCGAAATGCATCATTACTTTTTTCACGACGTGCAACACCCACAACATTCAATGAAGAGGGAACACCCCCCTCAGCTGCCAAGTTATAGAGTGCTGGGATTAATTTACGGTGTGTAAGATCACCTGTAGCTCCAAAGATTACTATCGAGCAAGGCTCAGGGATAATCCTACTAATGGGATCTGAATTAGGGGAAAGAGAAGAATTCATAAATAGTATTAAGGTAGAGGAAATTTTTTAGCAAAGCTAGTCACTCGTGTTCTCAATTCACTTAGAGCATTTTCATCATGACGTTTTCCAAGTGCTTCATGAATGAAGTCTGCAACTTGTATCATGTCAGATTCAAAGAATGAACGGGTAGTCATTGCTGGTGTGCCAAGACGAATGCCACCTGTTTTCATGATAGATTCAGTATCAAAAGGAATCGCATTTTTATTCACCGTGATAGCAACTTTATCCAATGTCTCTTGAGCCTCTTGTCCATTGATGCCATGCGGACGAAGGTCTACCAGGAAAAGATGAGTATCTGTTCCTCCTGAAACAATCGAAAAACCTAATTCAGTCAATCGGGCTGCTAATGCTTGTGCATTAAGAACGACTTGACGAGCATAGTCGCGAAAAGAGGGTTGAAGCGCCTCTTCAAAACAGACCGCTTTTGCTGCAACTATATGCAAGAGCGGTCCACCTTGAACTCCAGGGAAGACCTGAGAGTCAAGCCTCTTAGCATACTCTTCACGACAAATAATAAGACCTGAACGAGCACCACGGAGACTTTTGTGGGTTGTCGTGGTGACAAAATCAGCATAAGGAACTGGACTAGGGTGCATCCCTCCTGCAACAAGACCGGCAATATGGGCCATATCAGCAAAAAGCATTGCTCCTACTTTATCAGCAATAGAACGCATCCGTTGATAATCAATGATACGAGAATAGGCAGAGGCACCAGCAGTGATCATTTTTGGTCTTACCTTCTCTGCTTGCTCCTCAAGAGCATCGTAATCGATCCGACCATCTTTTTCTCCAACACCATAGTGAAAAACTTCATACAATTTCCCAGAAAAATTAGCACGATGACCATGGGTGAGATGCCCCCCATGTGAGAGATCCATGGTCAAAATCCGATCGCCTGGCTGCAGAACAGAAAAATATACGGCCATGTTTGCCTGGCTACCGCTATGAGGTTGAACATTGATATGATCTCCTCCAAAAAGTTTTTTAGCACGCTCAATAGCAATTCTCTCAATCTTATCTACCTCTTCACACCCTCCATACCAGCGCTTGCCGGGATAACCTTCAGCATATTTATTGGTCAGGCAGGAACCTTGGACCTCCATGACGGCTTGACTTGCGAAATTTTCTGAAGCAATGAGCTCCACATGTTCGAGCTGTCGTTGTGCTTCTAACTCGATGATGGCTGCAATAGTGGGATCCGTTTTTTTTAAAGAAGAGAGCATGGGATTTGCGGGGTTTATTAATTCAACTGTCAGAAATATTTTGTGAATACGTTTTTTTACCTAGCCTGCATATTTCATACTGATCGTGACGAGGAGGTTGCGAAGGCTGATGGGGTAAGGCAGACGAGCATTTTGATGCCGGGCTGTATGTGTACATACTGTCCAAATCAAAATGTGAGTCTAACGCAGCATCCATCTGGCTTCCCGG
>JAIPKF010000046.1 GCA_021733705.1 Chthoniobacterales bacterium | reverse complement strand
AGAGGGGAGTCGATCCCTGTCATGATGGGGACCTTGTATTACGACGCAGTATCACTATAGAATCGAGTGGACGTCAGTTTATTAATGGTTCCCCATGTAATCTTGCTTTGCTACGTGATCTTGGAAAACGTTTGCTCGATCTTCATGGCCCACATGATCATCAATCCCTTTTTTCGAGAAGTGAACAGACCTATCTCCTCGATAGCTTTAGTGATGCTACGCTTGAGAGAGCTCAGTATCATGAACGTCGTACTGAGGTAAGAAAATTGCTTCAAGAAAAACAAGAGCTCACTGCCGAACTTGGAGGGAATCATCTTTTTGAACAACTCACACGAGAAGTAGAAGAGATCACACAAGCAGAACTTGATCCCAACGAAGAGGAGTCACTCATCATGCGTCACCGTGTTGCTGCCAGTGGAAAGCGTTTGCTTGAGCTTTCCTCACACGCTGTAGGACGACTCAATGAAGATGAGGTAAGTGTCGCAACAGTACTGGCTGAGGTAGCACGTCAACTACAGGAGTTAGCACGTCTTGATAAGCGCCTGGAAAGAGAATTTGAAGAGCTCACTCTTATTTCAGAGAAAGTTCAAGAAATGACGTCTCGTCTCCAAGGTTATCACGAAGCCCTTGAATTCGATCAAGGAGAACAAATAACAATAGAAGCGCGATTGGACCTCTTAACAAAGCTGAAGAGAAAATATGGTTCTACTCTCCAGGAGGTCATTGCCCATGGTGTAAAAAGCGCCCAGCGTCTCGAGCTCTTGTCAACAGGGCAAGAACGTCTTGTGCTTTTAGATGCCAAATTAGAAAAAGCACGTGACACTCTTCACGGTTCGATGGAGCAGTTGAGTTTGAAGCGAAAAAAGGGAGCCAAAAAACTCACCGCTATCATTAGTGCCGCCTTGCGTGATCTTGGTTTTCGTCAAGCAACCTTTGAAATTGTTTTAGAAAAAATGCTTGAGCCCAGCTCAGATGGTGGAGAGCAAGCCGATTTTCTCTTTGCACCCAATGTGGGTGAAGCGACTCAGCCACTTCGTATGATTGCCTCCAGTGGTGAAATATCACGTGTGATGCTCGCTTTAAAATCAGCAATGGCCCATCAAGATCGAATTCCACTTCTCGTTTTTGATGAAATTGATGCCAACGTTGGTGGAGAAATCGCCTCTATGGTTGGTGCAAAAATGAAAGAGCTTGGGAGGGATCACCAAGTACTTTGTATTACTCATCTTCCTCAGGTTGCTGCTGCAGCAACCTCTCAGGTTGTTGTAAAAAAGGAAGTGAATGATGGACGTACTCATACTACCCTTATTGAGGTTCAAGGTGTGGCTAGAGAAATAGAGATTGCTCGCATGCTTGGTGGTGCTTCTGACTCTGCTCTTGCCCACGCTAAGACCTTGCTGCAATGAAAGGTGTCCTTCTTCTCCTTACTTCGACTATTCTTGTTGTTGCCATTGTTGTGGAGCGAGGTGGACTTAGTTGGGAGTTGGAGCGCCCCTTGCTTCACTATTTAGCAAAAAAAACAGATCATCCTCTTCCTTGTGTTACTGCTGTGGTTCTTCCAATGACGGGACCAGTAATAGCTTCTCAGGATAGTGCCCTTGCCCTCAGAGCAATAGTGAGCTTTCATCCTCGTCTTATTTTAATTGCAGCACCCATGGATGATCTTTCCAGCGGTCTCTTTTCTTTGCTCAGAGAGGCTCGTTCAGAGGGGGCCATTCAAGGAATGTTCTGCATTTTTGGATCTTTTCCAAAACAACCTGCAATCTATCACGGTGTCGATATGTATTTATTTCCAATGGAACCAGAGCTTACTCCTGTAGCAGGTGAGGTCGGTTCTTTAAATACATCGGGCTTTATTTTGCCTAACAATAACAAGAACGAAGCTCTTTCTATGCCTCTTTTTGGAATAACTTCTCATGGAGAAATCGTAAGTTCTCTATGGTGGAGAGGTCTTGAGAACATTGAAAAAAAGGAAAGCAGCTTGAAACCTCTCTTTCTTTTAGGAAAGCGAATGCTCATTCTTGAGAATAAAAATGTGATATGGCTCGGAGCTCAATCGTGCTTGCTACCAAAAAAAGCACCTCCAGCAAAGATGATCTCCCTGGACGATTTGCTTTTACTTCGTGAAGAGATGGAACGAGGGGAAATCAGACCTAACTTGGAGATGCTTTTTAGAAATACGACAGTCATTCTTGGTGGGGGAGAATCTGTCGCTCAAGCAGCTCTTCTTCAAGACGCACAGCAGCAGATCAGTCTGCACCATATTGGCACTACGTTTTATGCTCTCCTTTTAGTTCTTTTGACTTTTGGAGTAATGATTGCTGTTCGATTTTCAGAAATCGATTTTTGGCTCTTTCTGTTTTGTTTCATCGTTGTTTATGCGCTTGCTATTTTTGTTCTCTTCTATTTTCTAGAAATACTTCTGCCCCTTGTCATGCCGAGTAGTATTGTGATTATTGCTCTTTTGAAAAGAGAATGGGGTAGGTCCAAAATTCTAAAATGAACTACGTTTGATTCCTTGCAATGCCTAGGGTACTTCCACTAACGTCTCCCCATGATTACATTTGTTGAGGGAATTTTAGAAAAAGTATTACCTACCATGATTGTGATCAACGCCAATGGAATCGGTTATCAAATTCTCATTCCGCTCTCTAGCTTTGATCGAATGCCACCAGTTGGATCACAGCTTAGGATTGCTACGCATCATCATGTCCGTGAGGATGCACAGCTGCTTTATGGCTTCTATTCTGAGGCAGAAAGGGATCTCTTTCGCCTTCTTTTGGCCCATGTGTCAGGCGTGGGACCAAAATTAGCCTTGGCAATTCTAAGTGGAATGTCGCTTGATCAATTTAAAGCCGCAGTCATTTCTTCAGATATTGTTGCAATTTCTAGGATTTCTGGTGTCGGAAAAAAAACAGCAGAGCGTGTTGTTCTTGAACTTAAAGATAAGCTCGGGGTAGCCGCTCAGTGGGAAGCCGCTTCGCTTCAACAAGCTCAAGGAGGAAGAGGAAAATATCTTCACGATGCTATCCTGGCTCTTATATCTCTTGGTTATAAGCAGGGAGATGCAGAGCGTGAAGCACGTAAGGTGCTATCACTTTTAGGGGAGACTCTTTCTACCGAGGAGATTGTTCGAGAGACATTGAAGAGACTTGTTTCTTAACCCGCATATTTCATACCGATTCTGCTGCGGAAGCCGGGTAGCCAGATGGATGCTGCGTTGATCTCGAAGTCTTCCTCGGGCAGTATGTACTCATACAGCCGTCGTCAGACTTCATCGCTCGCCTTACCCAATCAGCCTTCGCGGCCTCCTCGTTACGATCAGTATGAAATATGCGGGTTAACCCGGATATTTCACACCAGTCTTCACAGGTGATCGGTTGGAAATATTCGGGCTAGTAGTGCTTGGAGTCATAAAGTGCGATGGGGTCATTCCTTTGCGGGAGTTATTAGGATCACAGGTCTTAAGGTCCTTTCCTTGGCGTAGGAGCCAGAATGTATTATTGGTGCCATAGGTTTTCCAAGGTCCATCGGGAACTGCTGAAGCATCTACAAATTTCCAATCGCAATATTCATTTCTATTAAGTCCTAGGTAATCACGGACTGCAGGAGAGACATCAAGCCCAGCACCATGGTTCAAATTGGGCCGTGGCCTCTCATTGCCAAAGACGTAGTTAGCATGATCTGTGCGAAAGGGTCCACAATCTTCCCATTGAGCAAAACAGGTGCGGCCATTGTAGTGAATGGCAATCCAGCGTCCCTTTAAAACGGATTGACCTGGTTTTACAAAAGCTTCTTTAAACCAAGGAACAATTTTTGGAACCTCTACTTTTGTTCTTCCTCGAGTGATATCATTGTAAGGAAGAGCACAGTAAAAAGGATTCTGTTTTGGGATCAATCCCTTAGGGATAAAATTCGAGCGAGCCGAGGGGTTGGGGTTATCATAACCACCAAAATTTCGAGCCCAGTTAGAATCCCAGGTGCTTTTATTGTTGGGCACAGGATTGTTAGCAGAGGGGCGTTCTCCGATCCAAAAGACAGTTGTAAAAACATTACGCTTCCAAGGATACCGATTAAATCCTTGTCCTACGATAGGGGCTTGTGTTTCTAGACGAGGAGTGCGTGTTGATTCTATGGCTTGTTGACGTAACTTCAACGCCATTGCTTCAAACTCTTTTTCACTATAAGTTCCATTATTTAACTTTTCCTTCATTTCGGAAAGAGATGGAATTGCTCGAGCTGAGTCGATCGAGAAACTCCATAATCCCAAAGAAAATAATGTAATGATAAAAAAACGAACCATGTTGAACAAGAAGGGTACGAATCTCTTGGTAATTCGTACAAGGGTAAATTAAAGTAATATTTTAAATTACTATAGCATCTCAACGTTCAATGCGTATGAAATATTCTAGCGAGCACTATATTTAATATGTTTTTTAAAAAATTTACAGCTCTCAATAAGCCTCTCTTATTTTTAATGTTTGTTCTGATCGCTTGTGGTCTCTACTGCATTTATAGCGCAACCTGGATGCGTGAAACTCACTTTGTGAGAAGCCAAGTCTATTGGTTGCTTTTTACGACTCCCATTTTTTTTATTATTGCTTTTACCGATTATCGCTGGGTGCGCCTTGGGGCAATCCCACTTTATGGAACTGGTCTTTTAGGACTGCTGCTCGTTCTCGTGCTTGGAATTAAAGTCTATGGGGCTCGCAGCTGGCTTAACCTTGGCTTTTGTCATTTTCAGCCTTCCGAACTAGCCATTATCGCAGGTATCATGTTGCTGGCATTGTACCTGAGTAATTCTGAAAAAAAGCATCCCGCTATTCGTATCATCACGTGCGGTGCGATGATGGGTATTCCGTGTCTCTTAATTTTAGTACAGCCTAATCTGGGTGGAGCTATCGTCTGGTTTCCTATCTTTTTTGCAATGCTCTATGCTGCCACTATTCCCGTTAGGTATCTTCTCACGATGCTTCTGCTGGGTGTTGCTTTTACTCCTTTGATGGTTAATTTCGGAATGAAACCATATCAACGTGATCGTATTACCGTTTTTCTCGATCCTTCTCTTGATCCCCAAGGAGCAGGATGGAATATAAATCAATCACTCAATGCAATTGGCTCTGGTGGTTTTTGGGGAAAGGGTTTCAAAGCACCCAATACCCTCAATGAACTTGGCTACCTTCCCAGCACTATTGTACACAACGACTTTATTTTTTCTGTTTTGGGGGAACAGCATGGATTTATTGGAGGCTTCATTTTGATTATTCTTTTTGCATTATTAATCATTACTGGACTCTTCATTGCCGCGCATTCTTCAGATTATTTTGGACGTCTCTTAGCTGTGGGAATTACATTTCTTTTTTTTACTCATACCTTCATGAATATTGGAATGACTATTGGGGTAACTCCTATTACTGGATTGCCACTTCCCCTTGTGAGCTACGGAGGCTCTTTCATGCTTGTTGCCATGCTGAGCCTTGGACTACTGCAGAGCATTTGGATCCATCGAAAGTTAGTTTATTAAAATTCACTACAATATTATGGTGCAAAGCTCAAACCGTATTACTCCTCGTCTTTCCGCAGGAAACCTGCCTAACGCAAACAATCCAAAACCGGGATGTTTCTCTTTTTTTTCACGAGTTGTTCGTCTTGTTGAAGAGAGTGCTCCACAAAGACCATCAACGCGATTTTTTGGGATTCAAAGTTTTTTCTTTCGGTTAGTATCTTTTTTTCGAAGTTTTTTTTATGGATCAAGTGCTTCCTCTTCTAAATACGGAGATTTATCCCGGTGTCATTATATTAAACAGCTCCCATCTAACCTGAATATCACTATTGATGGTCACTCCATTCCAAGAGAAGAGAGTTGGTCAACAAAACCTGACCCGCAGGACCCTCTTTGCAATTCTTTAGCCACTTCTATTTTGGAAGGAAAGTTAGATGAAAATTCTTTTGATCAAGATGCAGGACGTGCGATGGCCATTCGTTTTAATGAAAAAACAACCCCCACTGAGGGCACCGAAGAAGTAAAGAAAAGTGTTGCTAATGATATTTTAGAAGAGGTAGCAAAAGTTTTTTTTCCGAAAGAAGATCAATCTTCTCTAAAAAAAAATCTAATCAAGGAACTGAAAGGTCGATTTCATCAGTGTATCATGGCAGAAATTATTAAATCCATAAGCTCTAGCCATAAAGATGTTATTTTGTTAACTGGAGTTCCATCATCTCAATGGCTCTACTCCCCGCATAAGGGGGAAAATAAAATAGATATTGAAGCCACTTACACATTCAACAAATCAGACGATAATCTGTCTGCTATTTATGGTGAGCAGCCACTTTATTCAGAAAGTCATAGTGCTTCTGGAGAAACAAAATTAAAATTAACACTCAGTGTTAATCCAGAGAACGGTTCAATAAGTCAAATTGATGTGACATCTCTTTTGTTAAATTGGGAGATAAAGGATAAACCAACTTCTGCTTCCCTGTCTTCGCAGTAGATCAGTATGAAATATCCGGGTTATCGCTGGTAAAGAGCACAAGAGCTTTGCTTTCATTAAGAGAAAGGAGTAAGATATCCTGCCATGTTAGTGACACCATCAGCACCACCTACCTACCGCCTGGGCAATGAAAAGCTTTGCCGCATTACCACCCATGCAGCTACAAAATTACTCTCGCTCCTCGAGCGCCAAGGACGCCTTCATGGGGCCCTGCGTATTGCCATTATTGGGGGAGGCTGCTCAGGGCTTCAGTATAAAATGGACCTTGTGGAGGGACCTGTGGCTCGCGATATCTTGATTGAGTCACAAGGGGTGCGTATTGTCATTGATCCCAAAAGTGCTCTTTTTGTGAGTGGATCGGAGTTGGATTATAGCGATGATCTTCAAAAGGGGGGATTTAAAGTGACCAATCCTAATGCCGTAGCCCACTGCTCTTGCGGTGAAAGTTTTTCTGCCTAGTCGATGAAATTGCTCTAATTTTTCATGATGGCACCTACGCACAGAGATCGGGAGAGTGACCCTTTTGCTTTATTGGAGCTTCCTCGACGTCCCATGGTCGATCTTGATCTACTAGATAAAAACTTTTCTCGTCTTGCAGCAACCTATCATCCTGATCAGCAAAACGGAGAAGCGATGATGTTTCAAAAAATTCTAGAAGCAACACACCTCCTGCGTCATCCAGCCAAACGGCTTCGCTTGCTAGCAGGAGAAGTAACGATAGCTAAAAAAATTCCGGTAGCTGCTGAAGAGTTATTTTCATCCATAGTGATCGCACTGCAGCGATCTGCTGAGGTGACAACGAAGTATCATGCTGCTTCTGGGCCATTACTGAAGGCCCTCTTAATCAAAGATCTTCTGAAAGTTCGTGGAGAGTTAAATGCTTCCCAAGAATCCCTGCATCAGTGGCGCTGTTCCTTGGATCAAGAATTGCAGGAAATGAACCTTCGTTGGCCTCAGGTCAGCGGTGAGGAGCTCCTTTCACTCTCCTATGCATTCCTCACGGAACAGCGATGGAATCATCAACTTAAAGAGGCTTTGTTTCAGATCAATACTATCGATAATTTTTCTAAGAACTATGAACAATGAATTACCAACTCTCCCGGAGCGCCGCGGTCCCATTGTCGGCATTGATCTTGGAACCACGAATTCTCTCATTGGTTATTATGATTCTGGATTTCCAATCCTTTTAAGTAATGAGGAAGGGTCCCGTATCACTCCTTCGGTAGTTTCGTATTTAGAAAGCTCGCTGCCCTCTGTGGGACAAGCTGCAGTGCGGCAACAGCTACTTTATCCCGAAAAGACAATTGCCTCCGTCAAGCACCTCATGGGACGACGTATTGGTGATCCCGAGTCCCATGGGTGGGATCATCTTATGGGAAACCGTGGTGAACCAGTTCAAATCAAGCTTGGTCAAAAAATAGTAACTCCGGAAGAGGTCTCCTCCGAAATTTTGTAAGAATTAAAAAAAATGGCAGAAGCACATCTAGGAGTATTAATCCAACGAGCGATTATTACCGTTCCTGCTTATTTTAACGATGCACAACGTCAGGCCACACGGCGAGCAGGGGAGATCGCTGGATTAGTAGTGGAGCGTATTATTAGCGAACCGACAGCTGCTGCCTTAGCTTATGGACTTGATAAACTTCAGGATCACTCAAAAATTGCTGTCTATGATTTTGGAGGAGGGACTTTTGATCTCTCAATTCTAAAGCTCGATCACGGTCTTTTCCAAGTCCTCTCAACCTGTGGTGATACCAATCTCGGTGGAGATACGATTGATCAAGCTATCACCGATTTTCTTCTTACTAAATTGGAATTAGAAAAGATTAGAGACCCAAAGATCCTGATGCGATTGCACCAGGCCGGACGTCGTGCTAAGGAGGAACTCTCCTTTAACGAGGAGACAACAATCCACCTTCCCTTCTTAGAAGGAAATCGGAGTATAGAAATCACTCTGACACGTGCGGAGTTAGAAAAAATGGCGCTCCCTATTATCGAGCAAACACGAGTACTCTGCTTGAGGTCCTTGGCTGATGCAAACCTGAATGTGGAAGATCTGGATGAGGTTATCTTAGTGGGGGGGGCGACTCGTATGCCTGCTGTGCGTGCTTTGGTGGAGGAACTTTTTAAAAAACCTCCTAATCTCACACAGCACCCCGATGAGGCCGTTGCCCTCGGTGCTGTTTTGCAAGGAGCCCTCCTGGAAGGGAATCTTAATGCCATTACGCTTCTTGATATTACCCCACTCTCCTTAGGAATCGAAACATTTGGGGGGCTCATGAATGTCATTATTCCTCGTAATACAACTATTCCCACAAAAGCTGGAGAGCTTTTTACCAATGCTGTTGCTGGTCAGGAGAAGATGAAAATCACCTTACTTCAAGGAGAGCGGGAACGTGCCCAAGATAATTGGAAATTAGGAGAACTAGAACTCCCTTTTACTCCTGCTCCGAAAGGACAGGCCCGGGTGGGGGTTCAATTTTCCTTAGATGTCAATGGTCTCCTTCAAGTGCTCGTGCGTGACGTTATCTCTGGAAAGGAAAAAATGGTAGAGATCAGCCATGCGGTTGATGTTTCCGATGAGGCAGTAGAGGCCATGATAGCAGACTCGTTAGAGCATGCCTTTGAAGACCGCGATGCCCGCCTCTTTGTTGAGGCTCGGCTTCAAGCTGAAGAGATGCTCCCAGCTGTCAAAAAAGCCTTGCAGGAACTCGATGGCCTCATTGCTCCTGAAACTGCTGATACGGTTCGCACCTGCGCTGCTCGTGTTTCTCAGGCCTTAGAACGTGGTACGTTAGCTCCTCTTAAAAAAGCACTCCTTGAACTTGATGAAGCTACACAAACCGTAGCAACGCTCTTGATTGAAAAAGCGATGCAAGGCTAGCCCGGATATTTCATACTGAATCGTCATGAGGCGCCGTGCAAAGCTTATTAGTACAAGGCGGGCGAAGGATTGTGATGCCGGGCTGTATGAGTACATACCGCCCAAATCACAATTCGAGACCAACGCAGTAATG
>JAIPKF010000045.1 GCA_021733705.1 Chthoniobacterales bacterium | reverse complement strand
CGCAGCATTCATCTGGCTTCCCGGTCTCCACAGGTGATCGGTATGAAATATCTGGGCTAGACCCAGAAATCACCTGCCCTCACTTTTCAACTCTTCTTGTTGAATCAAATCTTCCTCCTCTCAGTGTTATTATTGCTGCATATAATGAAGAGCGTGTTATCGACTCTACGATAGAACATCTTTTAGCAAGCTCCTATGAAGCTCCCATAGAGCTCATTATTGTCAATGATGGATCTCATGATGAAACATCAGAGAAAGTGATGCGATGGGTAAACGAATATTCCTCCGATCATCGAAGTATCATTTTACATCAACAATCTAATACAGGAAAAGCTACTGCACTTAATACTGCTATTGCCTCCTCGAGTCATGATTATATTGTAACGTTAGATGCAGATACAATGGTCTCCCCTGAAGCGTTATATTTTTTAATTCAACCTTTGAAAAATCCAAAAGTAGGTGCTGTTTCAGGACATATACGTGTTGGTAATTTTCGTCACTGGCTGGGCCGATTCCAACAGATAGAATATGAATTTGCATTTGAAATTAATCGACGTGCACAAGATCTCTTAAACTGCATTACGGTCGTTCCTGGAGCATTAAGCGCTTTTCGCCGTTCAGCTCTTTTAGAAGCAGGTCCACTCAATACAGAAACCTTAGCAGAGGATACAGATCTGACCTTGCAACTTCATAGGCTTGGTTGGAAAATTACCTATGCACCCTTAGCAATCGCCGATACTGAAGCTCCACAAAATATTAGAGCCCTTTTTTCTCAGCGCTTTCGTTGGGCTTATGGGACATTACAATGTGTCTGGAAGCACCGTTCTCTTATGCTCAACCCCAACTCAGGATGGCTCGGGTGGTTAGCACTTCCCTCCATTTGGATTTTTCAAATTGGTATTATTGCCATAACACCCATTCTTGACCTCTTAGTTATTTTTTCAATATACCTTGGCCGAGGTAAAGCGATTTATCCTTATTTTTTATTATCACTATGCATTGATACTGTTGTAGCAGCACTTTCAGCATATTGGGCGAAACGCAGCTTCTGGTCTGCTTGGAGAGCTATTCCAATGCGGTTTTTATACCGCCCTGTATTGGGATATGTCGTCTGGAAATCTCTTTTTAAGGCAGCTGAAGGAAGTTGGGTGCGCTGGAAAAAATTAGAACGCACTGCGGCTGCGATTAAAGAAAAAGAGGATACCGTATAATTCTAATCCAGATATATTTTATACTGATGACTTTTTTATGAGATCAAAAGATCAATAACTTGTATCTGTGAGCCGTGTCTTTCCTCGAAAGATCCAGTAGACGCTGGTTGTATAACTCACCACCATGGGAACCCCTAAAATAACAATAATACAAAGAAGACCTAATGTTTTAGGTGTAGAAGCAGAATTAAAAATAGTAATACTATTTTCAGGGTGAGGATAAGAGAGCACCATATTGGGATAGTAAGTAAGCCCAAAAGTAGCGAGTAACAAGGCCATCATGATACAGGAACAAAGAAATGCGATAAGCTCTTTTCCCTTTTTTACAAAAGACCAAACCTTCCAAAGAAAAAACATATCTACTGCTAACACTCCAAATATCCATGGTCTTGAAAACACAACCTTAGCAAGGTGCGAGGAGACAAAAAGCGTTGAGAAATTAAAAGTGAAATAACAAGCTACAAAAAGAAGAATAAGGTAAGGCACCCATGACTTCACTCGTTCTTGCAAAGCTCCCTCTGTTTTCATCACCAGATAGATAGATCCATGCATCGCAAAGAGTGCTACCACAGTAATCCCCATAAAGAGACTGTAAGGATTGAGCAGGTCCCAAAAAGTACCCATAAATTCCCCTTCAGCATCAAGGGGTATACCACGCGTAAGATTCCCTAATGTAATTCCTAACATAAAGGAAGAGAGAATACTTCCTACCGCAAAAAGAATATCCCAGGACTGTCGCCACAAAGGACTCGGCTCTTTACTTCGAAATTCTATGGCAACGGCCCGAAAAATTAAAAAAAACAAGAGCAAAATAAAGGGCATATAAAAGCTTGAAAAGACCGTTGCATAGGCTCCGGGAAAAGCAGCAAAAAGGGCACCTCCCCCAACAACCAACCAGACTTCATTGCCATCCCAGACAGGACCAATAGCATTGAGAAAAATCCTTCTCTCCTCATCTTTAGAGACTAAGAGGTGCAGTACGCCAACCCCTAAATCAAACCCATCTAACATTGAGTAGCCAGTAAAAAGAGCACCCACAAGTACAAACCATATGATTGTGTAATAAGGAGTGACCGTTTCTAAAAGGTTACTCAAAAAATGCATGATCATAATTTTAAAAGTTGTAATTCACGGTTTTCATTATTGTTTCTTCAACTTCAACTTTTCAATTTCTTAACACTCTAGAGCCATGGAAGAAAGCCTCTCATGAAGAAGAACGTGAGGAGTCAGAACCCATCACAAGTTGATAAAGAAAATTGTGTTCTCCATCCTCTAACGGCTCAGGATCTTCTTCAGGATCGTCGGGACCATGCTGAATTTTGCGATTCAAGAGATAAAGAAAAGCAAAGAAAAGGAGACTGTATACGGCAAAAAAGAGCAAGAGAGAGCCTAGCACTTGATCAGAAGAGACCTTTTTGGAAAATGCCTGTGAAGTTTTTAAAATATTGTAAACAATCCATGGCTGACGTCCCATCTCTGCGGTAAACCATCCTGCTTGATTACAAATTTGCGGAAACAAAACAGAAAAAACTAAAAGAAAAAGCCAAAGTCGAATTAAAAATGAATCAGTCCTAAAGAGCCATCCCCTCCACCATAGAAAGAGAGAAAAAAAGGCGATTCCAAAGACTAATGATCCAAAAATAATCATAATGTGGTATGTTTGGAATACTCCTTGAACTTTCGGCCAATATTGAGGACGAAGTGCAGCAAGTTCTTGAGGTGATTTTCCAGGATGCCTTGCTGCTAAAAAAGCATCAGAGGGAAGTTGATCAAACCCTGGAACGGGTTGCTTGATGTTATGAAAAGAGAGGAGGCTTAAGAGCCCTGGTATTTGAATCGAGTAGACTTTATGATGAGCTGTATCCACAAAACCGAAAAGATTCATCGGAGTATATGGTTCAGTTTTATAGACTCCTTCCATTGCTGCTAGCTTAATGGGTTGATGCTGGACGACACCACGCGCAGTAGCATCAGCGCTGATGGATTGAAAAATACTAGTAGCTGCAGCTAAAAAAATAGCTATCGTCATGGAGGCCTCGGCGAAACGACGATGTCTTCCGCGAATGAGGTAGTAAGCACTAACACTGATGACAAGAAAAGAACCGGCAAGCCACGTTCCAAAAGTAACATGACAGAGGCGTTGTAGAGATGAGGGATTGAATACCATTTCCCAAAAACTATCAATCACAGCACGCACATGCCCAATATCAGCTGCCTGTAAAATATAATCAGGAGGAAGAATAGTGCGAACACCATTTTGAAGTAATTCTAAGTGATAGCCTGCAGGAGTCTGCATCCAGGAATTAGCAACAACAATCCAAATGGCACTAAAATGAGATCCTAGGCAGACCATACACGTAGCAAAAAAGTGAGTTTTCTTTCCTACTTTATCCCAACCAAAAAGAAGTAGTGAAAGGAATCCTGCTTCGAGCATAAAGGCAAAAACACCTTCAGCAGCTAGCGCACTTCCAAAAATATCCCCCACAAAACGAGAGTAAGTTGCCCAATTTGTTCCAAACTCAAATTCCATGACAATGCCAGTAGCTGTACCAATGGAAAAAATAACTGCAAAAACTCGTGTCCAAAAATGGGCCAGACGATGATACAATCGATCTCCAGTAACGAGAAAGGTCCCCTCCATGAGCACTAGCAGTAAACCTAATCCCATCGTCAAGGGGGGGTAGATGTAATGAAAAGCTACCGTGAATGCAAACTGAATCCTAGCTAAGATCTCAACTTCCATTGGTACACCCTGACAGAATTAAAATTATATTGCATCTTTTTTTTAAATATTCATTTTTCAGCGATGCAAAAAAACCAATATTACTTTACTCGAATATTTCATACCGATCACCTACGAAAGCCGCAAAGCCAGATGGATACTGCGTTGATCTCGAAGCCTTCCTCGGGCAGCGTGCACACACACAGCCGTCGTCAGACTTCATCGCTCGCCTTACCTCATCAGCCTTCGCGGCCTCCTCATGACGATCAGTATGAAATATCAGGGTTTAGGAGATTTTTTTTATTTTTTATCATTGGAATGCTCTGCTCCTGCACAGCTATTGATAAATTTCCTAAAGATGCGGCGCGTCTTGATAACAATCTTAATAAAGGTTCTGGTCGTCTTATTCGCCATATGGAACACTATGAAGGGTAGAAAAGCCCCCCGTTGGGCAGCTATCTTAGAGTCAATGAATACCTGAATATTTATCATTTATGACATCCAACCTTCCTCAAATCTCTCTTGCTCGTCACGGTGAAACAGCTTGGAGTCTTTCAGGCCAACATACTGGTCGCACCGATTTACCGCTCACTTCAAAGGGAGAAAACAATGCCAAACAACTGGGAAAACGTCTTCAAAAAAAAATCTTTGCTCATGTTTTTTCGAGTCCTTTGCAGCGTGCTATGAAGACAGCCGCTTTAGCCGGTTTGGAGCATGTCGTAAAACCAGAGCCACTTTTACTAGAGTGGAATTATGGTGACTATGAAGGATTGACCACCAATAACATTCATCAACAAAATCCAACATGGCTTATTTTTAAGGATGGGTGCCCAGGAGGTGAATCTCCTAATCAAGTTGCAGCACGCTGTGATCAACTCATCCAAAAAATCGCATCACTCCAGCAAGAGGCACCAGGAGATATACTTTTTTTTGCGCATGGCCATATTCTAAGAATGCTAGCTACAAGATGGCTAGGACTACCTCCTGAGGATGGTCGCTTTTACCTTTTGAGTACTGCTAGCCTGAGTATTCTTGGGTATGAACATGGTCTTTTAGAACCTATTATTCGCCTCTGGAACGACACGAGTCATTTATGACAACTCAACCATGAGCATCCGAGTTCTTTGTATCAACGTTGGGTCCTCGAGCATTAAGTTTGCCCTTTATCAACATGCTGAACTCTTATTTCACGGAAAAATTCAGAATCTGAATCAAGAAAGCGCCTCTTTTTTTTTCCAAAAAAAGGGAGAAAAACCACATATCGTTGATACAATTTCAGTCACTAACTACGAAACAGCTGCTTCCTTCTTTCTCGATTGGCTAGAGAGTCAAAAGGTACTCTGCAGCGAAACAATCATCGGTCATCGTATCGTTCATGGAATGTCTCATCGTACGCCGCAACGTATTGATACATCCTTACTCCAAGAGCTGCATGCTCTAAAGCCCTATGCACCTGATCATTTGCCACAGGAACTCAAACTCATTGAGGCATTCTTACATCAGTCTCCTCATCTTGATCAATACGCCTGTTTTGATACTTCCTTTCATCAGACAATGCCACAAGTTGCAAAGCTACTCCCCCTTCCTCGACATTATCTGAACAAGGGACTCGAGCGTTACGGATTTCATGGCCTCTCCTATGAATATCTCATGGAAGAATTATCTCAAAAAAAAGGTTCCCAAGGTCGTGTTATTCTTGCTCATTTAGGGAATGGAGCGAGTCTAGCTGCAGTGCATCATGGTAAAAGCATCGATACAAGCATGGGTTTTACTCCTACTTCAGGATTAGTCATGGGCTCCCGCTCTGGAGATTTAGATCCTGGCATAGCACGCTACCTGGAACAAACAGAACAGATGACAACCGACGCTTTTTTTAAAATGGTCAATAAACAATCAGGTCTGCTTGGTATTTCAGAAACAAGTTCCAACATGAGTGAGTTACTTGCATTAGAAAAAAAAGATATTCGAGCTGCTCAAGCAGTAGAGTTTTTTTGTTATCAAACAAAAAAATGGATTGGTGCTTATACTGCTGCCCTTGGCGGTTTAGATACCCTGGTTTTTAGTGGTGGCATAGGCGAAAATGCTCCAGTCATTCGCGAACGTATTTGCAGAGGATTAGAATTTCTAGGTCTTCATCTTAATAAAGAGGCAAACCAAACAACGGGATCCTTGGTTAGTTCTCAGGACAGTCGCATTGCCGTGCATATGATTCCTACAAACGAAGAGCTGATGATTGCTCGTTCTGTTTACCGCATCTTTCATTTATGAAAAAAAATATCCTTTCACAAGAACTCCTCCATAAGATTGATGCTTACTGGAGAGCGGCTAATTATCTATCTGTAGGGCAGATTTACCTTGCAGATAATCCACTCCTTAAAAGACCACTAGCTCCCACCGATATAAAAAAAATGCTCCTAGGTCACTGGGGAACCACTCCGGGACAAAATTTTATTTACGTGCATCTGAATCGGATTATCAAGAAATATGATCTCAACATGCTATATATTTCTGGCCCTGGTCATGGAGGCCCAGCACTTGTGGGTAATACCTATTTGGAAGGGACCTATAGCGAGATTTATCCCAATATCAGCCAGGATGAGGAGGGTCTTCAAAAACTCTTTCGTCAATTCTCGTTTCCTGGAGGAATCCCCAGTCATGTTTCTCCTGAATGTCCTGGCTCTATTCATGAAGGAGGAGAGCTTGGCTATTCGTTAAGTCATGCCTTTGGGGCAGCACTCGATAATCCAGATCTTTTTGTAGCCTGCGTTGTTGGAGACGGAGAGGCAGAAACAGGAGCTCTTGCAACGGCCTGGCATTCCAATAAATTTCTCAATCCCTCAACCGATGGGGTCGTCCTTCCTATTCTTCATCTTAATGGTTATAAAATAGCTAATCCCACCATTCTGGCTCGAATTTCACCTATGGAATTAGAGAAACTATTTCGTGGTTACGGATGGACTCCTTATTTTGTGGAAGGGGAAGATCCTGCACAGATGCATGAGGCGATGGCTTCTACACTCGAGTGCATCATTGAAGAGATAAAAAAAATCAAGGAAGAAGCACTCCTTTCTAAGAAAATAAAGCGTCCTCTCTGGCCTATGATCATTCTTAAGTCACCGAAAGGATGGACAGGCCCCAAAGAAATAGAGGGAGTGCTGAATGAAGGCACTTTCCATTCCCACCAAGTTCCCATCACTCATCCTGCAACACACCCTCATCACCTTCAACTCATAGAAGATTGGTTAAAGAGCTACAAACCTGAAGAACTTTTTGATGAGCATGGTCGTCTACGTCTAGAACTTCAAGAGCTCGCACCCCAAGGTGAACGCCGCATGGGGTCTAATCCTCATGCTAATGGAGGGAGACTCCTCACCGATTTACGGATGCCTGATTTTCGAGATTATGCCATTGATGTGAATCATCCAGGAATACAAGGAGAAGGTGATACACGTATTTTGGGACCTTTTTTACGAGACGTTATTGCCTTCAATGAGGAGGAAAAGAATTTTCGTGTTTTTAGTCCTGACGAAAACCTTTCTAATGGTTTGGGAGCAGTATTTGAGGTTACCCAACGTCAGTGGATGGGAGAAACATTACCAAATGATGAATTTCTTGCACCCACCGGACGCGTGATCGAAGTGTTGAGTGAGCATCAATGTGAAGGATTACTCGAAGGATACTTACTCACAGGTCGTCACGGACTTTTCAACTGCTATGAAGCGTTCATTCATATTATTGATTCGATGTTTAATCAGCATGCAAAATGGCTCAAGGTAAGTTCAGAATTACCATGGCGTAGTAAGATTGCATCTTTAAATTACCTCCTTTCTTCTCATGTATGGCGACAAGATCACAATGGCTTCAGCCATCAGGATCCTGGTTTCATCGATCACGTCATCAATAAAAAAGCGAAGATTGTACGTGTCTATCTTCCACCAGATGGTAACTGCCTTCTCTCGATAATGGATCATTGTTTGCGGAGTCGGCACAATGTCAATGTAGTTATTGCTGGCAAACATCCCTCTCCTCAATGGCTCACCATGGAGAAAGCCATCAAGCACTGTACTGAGGGAATCAGTATTTGGAATTGGGCTAGTAACGATCAAGGAGGTAAAACAGATCTTGTCATGGGATGTTGTGGTGATGTTCCAACACTCGAAACAATGGCTGCTGTTTCAATTCTACGAGAATACCTGCCTAACTTCAAAATCCGTGTTGTCAATGTAGTTGATCTTATGAAGCTTCAACCACCAACAGAGCACCCCCACGGGCTTAGCGATTCTGATTTTGATGATCTCTTCACTCAAGAAAAACCAGTTATCTTTGCTTTTCATGGTTATCCATGGCTCCTTCATCGCCTGATCTATCGCCGTACCAATCATCAAAACTTTCATGTCCGTGGCTACAAAGAGGAAGGAACTATTACAACAGCTTTCAACATGACTGTGCTTAACGAATTAGATCGTTTTCACCTTGTGATCGAAGCAATCAATCGATCAAATCTCCAAGATAACTCCGGAATTTATCTCAAACAAAAAATGAAAGAAAAACTCATTGAACACCATGAATACATCAATAAACATGGTGAAGATATGCCGGAAATACGTGATTGGAAATGGAGAGCATAGACTCTCAATATTTTCTTAGAGAATTTTAACCCGGGTATTTCATACTGATCGTGACGAGGAATCTGCGAGGGCTGATGGGGCAAGGCAGACGAGCATTTTGATGCCGGGCTGTATGAGTACATACCGCCCAAATCACAATTCGAGACCAACGCAGTAATGATGAGCTTTCCACAAGCCGTAATAGATTTAGTGTGAAATATGCGGGTATAGTCAAATTACTATAACAGAGGAGCTATGGGTTTATATTTACTAGTTACTCATTACTTCATCTGAAAAACTAGGTGATATCATGTTTCCAGAAGCAGGCCACTCGAAGTTACTGCTTCTAGAAGGGAGCTATATGTCTTCAGTTCATCGACTATATTCCGACGACAAGAGCGCTTACTTGATCAAAGCAACTCCAAGATCTCCAACTTTACCAAGATTGAGGCCTTCAAACGGAGAAATCTCAGAAGCCATTTGGCTAAAAAGTTCTTCTATACTCGTAGGGCCTGGAGAATGAGTGATGAGTTCTAATAAATCTCGAAGGATTTCCCAATCATCACGGGCCTCACCAGGAGGTTGAATAGCCTGGTTCAAGCGTTGAAGATGTCCATGAATATTAATCATAGAGCCTCGCTTCTCTGCTGGTGCACAGCCAGGAAGAATATAGGAGGCAAGGGCCGTTGTGGCACTAGGAAGAATATCGATCACAATTAAATTTTTTAATTTTTCAAGAGCAGTGGCACTAATTCCGCAAGAAAGAGCATTTTCGTGTAAGGAGAGAAGAGAGGTAATTTTTCCTGAAGTGATTCCATCTTGAATCTCCTGAAGACGACCACCAGGTTCTTCCCCTGTAAGGCCAAGCAACTGAGCTCCACGCGTATTGGGATTACCATCAGAAGAGATTAAAAACTGATCCCCTTCCTGAGGGCGAGGACGTATATCAACGAGTTTGATGGAAAGGGCCTCTGCCAAGCGCCGTGCTAGAAAGAGCTCCTCATTGGTCATC
>JAIPKF010000044.1 GCA_021733705.1 Chthoniobacterales bacterium | reverse complement strand
TTCTCTAATGCTTCCTCAAAACGACTAAGGACCTCCTTGTTTTCATTTTGTTCGGCTTTACTTGGTCCAAGCACAATCTTAACAAGAGAGCCAAAAAAATAATCTGGAGCAACATTCACATCGACTTTATTCGCCCCTAGTTTAATGCGTGTTGCTGTGGGATTTTGATCAGCTATGGCAAAGAATTTATCAGGGGCTATTCTTTGAGCTTCATAGAGCTCTTCTCGGTGGAAGGAATTGAATGGGTGTGACGAGAGAGCTGTTGGAGTATTCATAGTTAGGTTTTTTAATGCTCCTGTTCTAGGGAGCATCGATAGATATTTACTGAATCGTAGAGCAAAACGACTTCGTTCCTGGAAAGCGAAATTCATTTTGCTGTGAGAGTCAATAAATTTATTTTAGAAAAATTATTTTTCAAGCTTGACTCATTATTTAAAAATCAAAAGTATGACAAAGTTTTCATGAAAATTCCAATTTTCAGTAACAGGCAAGATAAAAATCAACCTAAAACAACCAATGTCTATTGAACACTTTAATGCCCTGCTCCAAGAACTCGGAAAAAGCGTAGGATTGCCAGAACTCAAGCCTAATGATGGTGGTCTTTGCTCCCTTCGTTTTGATGATCGCGTGACCATCGATTTGGAAGCCAACGAAGAGACCGGTGCTCTTATTTTCTCTGTAATTATTGCAACACTTCCTCCCTACCAAACAGAAAAGATTTATCCAGAGCTCCTCGAAGCAAATCTTCTCTGGGTTGGGACTGGTGGAGCGACCCTGGGAGTCGATCCTGCCACCCTCAGTGTCTTCATGTGCTACCAAGAAAAACTCGAAGGGATGGAATACCTACGATTCCAAGACCTCCTTAAAGGGTTTAGTGATGTGGCTCTCTTTTGGAACAAACGAATCGTGGATGGGACCAACCTCGATGAAAAACCACCGGGGGCTCCTCAATCGACCCCTGCTTCCTCAGCAAAGCCAGCTGATAATCAACCCGCTTCCGCCACCACTTCCGCTCCGATAGGAAGCTATGCTTAAACTTTAGCCGACGTCCTGAACCAAGCATTTTTTAAATCACTTTTCCTACGACACTGACAACTAAAAACCAAACTAACTTATTAATTTTATGAGTAATATCGGCAAAGCACTATATAACGCAGCAAAAGCAATAAATCCATTTGAGGGTACGGTGAATACGGGAAAAACTAGTACTGGAGAAACTACCTTTTGTGGTATTAAAATTACAAATGCTACTTCTGCTTTTGCACTTAGGAAGATCTATAATTCGATTAAATTTGCTCCCGGACATGCCTTCAATGCAGTCGGACTCAAGTCATTTACGAATTATTTATATCGAGGGACTACAGGAAAAGAAAAAGCTGCTGCTAATATTAAAGAGGTACTGGTAGGTATTGCGGGAGGAGGAGAAGCTATTGAGGGAGGAGGAGAAGCTATTGAGGGAGGAGGAGAAGCTATTGAGGGAGGAGGAGAAGCTATTGAGGGAGGAGATGAAGCAAAGAAAAAAGAAGCAGCTGCTACTAAGATTCAAGCGTTCTTCCGAGGCAAAGTGGGAAGATATAAAGCTAATCTTACTGAAGAAAATCTAGAAATTCATAACCAGAACAATAAAACAGATCCGCTGTCCAAATCGACAGATGATGAGAACTCCAGTGATGATGGGTCTGATTCAAGTTTCTTTAAATCGGTATCATCGGTAGCTTCTAACCCAAGCACAAAAAGTTTCAAATAGGTAGATTGTATTTTGGAAATGGGCTCAGGCTAGAAATATAAACAAATATTTTATTTTGAGCATTTCTTTTTCACTAGTTGTAATTTTGTCACTATTTCTAGCCTGACCCCATTTGAATTCCCATCTCCCATCTCCCATCTCCCATTTCCCATCTCATCTCGTGATGTGTGCTGGTTTTAAATAGAGAGGAGAGAGTTCCCATTTTTTAGAGGAGCTCCTTGGAGATATTCTTGCTAAGGCAAGGGCCGAGGGATAAGCGATCGTGATTTTGTTGGATTCTGAAAGTTGAGGTAACGGGGTCGATGCAAGCAAGGGTAAAAGAGGCATGGTGAGCAAAGATGCGGTCATATTTTCTGGGGAGAGGAGCATCGGCTCTTGAGCAAATTGATGATCCATGACTAAGGCTAGCCAATATTTTCCCCCTCGAGCATCGCCAGCAATCCAATAGCTGGGGTCCTCATGATCCATGGCAAGTGCTGAGGGAATTCCTTGTAACTCGATGCCAAGTGCAGAGGCCATTCCTTGTGCTGCAGCCACACTCACGCGCAGTCCATTGTAGGAGCCTGGGCCAAGTCCGACAACGATAAGGTCAGGTTTTCCTACTAGTGTGATGGCTTTTTCTAGCCCTCTAAAAAGTGAGGAGGAATCTGTTCTCTCATGAATTTCATGATGATGATAGAGGAGGGTATTTTTTTTACCTTCCGAGTCTACCATTGCGACTGAAGCAAGAGAGCTGGAAGAATCAAGGGCAAGAAGGAGCATAGATCTCTTTTTAGGAATTCCAGGTGATCATGCGAGCTCCATTTTCAAGGGGTTCGATAATTACACGGATTGTTTCCGGAGGAAGTAGAGAGGGGAATTTATTACCCCACTCGATGAGTGTGAGATATTCTGAAAAATAATCTTCTAGTCCTAAATCAAGTGCTTCGGACTCCTCATTAAACCGGTAAAAATCGAAGTGATAGAGTCGATTGTTTTCTAATCCATAAATTTGCAAAAGGGTAAAGGTCGGGCTTGTTACCTCTTCTTGGATTTCTAAGGCGCGAGCAACACCTTTCACAAAATGTGTCTTACCAGCTCCAAGAGGGCCTTCAAGGCTGATGACTCCTCGACCTGCAATCGATTTTACAAGCAGTGAAGCAATCGTCAAAGTCTCCTCAACGCTGGAGGAATAAAAAATCGAAGGTTTTGAAAGGGATGACATTTTTTGGGAAATAGAGGCTCCTTGTATCTTAATTGCTATTTTTCTCTTTATCCATTGTTCATTTGAGTTAGAGTCATTGGCGTCAGGGGCTATGAAGTAAGAACTAGCGAACCCCGCCAGGGCAGGAATGCAGCAACGGTAGTTAGCTTCCTACTGTTGTAGTCCTCTGACACTTTTTTTAATTTTTTAAAAGTGTCTTTGTAAAGAAAGCTGGAGACATCTTGGAAAATGTGATGGAGAAATTGAGAATTTTATGAATCAGAGTAATGAAATTTATGAGATAGGAAAGTAGTAGCTTTCGAGTTTGAGTGCAATCGATGAATTATAGCAGATTTTTTTCTTTTCGTGAGAGTGATGATGCATCACGTCCCTTTCTAGAGCATCTCGATGACCTGCGCCGGATGGTTATTAAAATAGCCATCACCCTTGTGGTAGCCATGATGGGGAGCTTTTTCTTTCGTGGTATTTTAGCAGCCTTTATTCAAAAACCATTGATGCTAGTTGATCCCTCACGTGTAGGGAGTTTGCAATCGCTCGGAGTTGCAGATTCAATGACGATTTCTTTGGAGCTCTCTTTTTATGCAGGGTTCATTCTCTCTTTTCCACTCTTGCTTCTTTTCGTTGGTGAGTTTCTTTTTCCAGCACTCAATCAGGCAGAGAAGCGTTTGATTATTCCTGTAACAGCAGCCAGTTTTTTTCTTTTTGTGCTTGGGGTCAGTTTTAGTTACTACGTGGTTTTGCCAGGAACACTCGACTTTTTTTTCCGTGATGCCAAAGCCATGCATTGGGTTCCAACTTGGACGGTGAGGGATTACTATTCTTTTACAACGCAATTTCTCATCGCTTTTGGGGTTGCTTTTGAAATGCCGATTGTCGTTTTGATTCTTGTAAAGTTAGGATTTCTCAACTCCACAACATTACGCAAAACCCGTTCTATTGCCATTGTGACTATTTTTACAATAGCAGCTTTTATCACTCCATCACCCGATCTCATGACCTACTTGCTGATGGGGGTTCCTATGGTTTTACTCTATGAAGTATGCATTCTCCTTGCTCGATGGGTGGAAGTTCCGGCGGATGATACAGCTTTGGAACTAAGAGTTGAGAGAGATTCTATGGATGACACTGAAATAAGGGGGCCTCACTAATGGAACAAAAACCTTCGCGTCAGGCTCTCTCCATTGTATGGGGAGGAACTATCTCCTTTGTGGTAGCTATGGGGTTTGCCAGATTTGCATTTACCCCTCTTCTTCCGATGATGCTTCACGATCATGTGATTGATCTTCAAGGGGGAACATTTTTGGCAAGCATTCATTATATTGGGTATCTTTTAGGAGCTTGTACATGCGTGCTTCTGCCATGGTTCCTCTCCCACTATAAAATGAGGATACCGAGTCATAGTGCAATCATTCGCTTCAGTCTCATAGCAACGGTGCTCTTGATTTTTGGAATGTCTCTTCCTTTTCCAAGGCTTTGGCCTGTGTTTCGATTTCTCACAGGTATTTCTACCGCTTTTGCATTTGTCTACACCTCGGGATGGTCTCTTGAAAGGCTTGCACACTTCAAAGCTCCCTCATTAAGTGGAATCATTTACACAGGACCAGGGATCGGTATTGTTCTCTCTGGATTGATTTCAATTCTGATGATCTCTCTTCATTTTTCCTCTGGGGCTGCATGGTTCGGTTTTTCATTAATAGCGGCCATGATGGTCGCTTCTGTTTGGAAGACATTCCATGGGGATGTGAGACGTCCCTCCTCCACTGCGGAAACTAGAGACCTCTTTATTCCTAAACAAGAAGTTTGGACATTGGAATTGACTCTTTTATCCATTGCCTATGGTATTGCAGGGTTTGGCTACATTATAACGGCAACATTTTTGCCAGTGATCGCTCATGAAGCGATTCCAAAATCGTCTTGGATTGATCTTTTTTGGCCTATTTTTGGAGTGAGTGTTGTCGTTGGAGCGCTCTTAACAAAAAAAATTCCTTTGAATGCAGATCGTCGCTCTCTTTTGTTTTGTATTTACATCATACAATTAATCGGAGTTCTCATGCCTCTTTGGTTTGCAAGCCAATGGGGCTTTCTTATAGGGATTATTTTGGTAGGCTTTCCTTTTAATATCATCTCTCTTTTGGGGATGCAGGAAGCGCGTCGGCTTCGGCCACGAGAATCGACAACACTCATGGGTTTGCTAAGTGCCATGTATGGTTTAGGACAAATTTTAGGTCCCTCGGTTGCCTCCTATTTTCTGAGTCATAGTGCGAATCATGCTCAAGCATTTTCTTTTTCCTTGATAACAGCAGCTTCAAGTCTTGGGGTAGGTGCATTTTTTTTCCTACTCATGAGATTTCTATTTCCAAACAATGCTGCTCTATCTCTTGATGGAAAGTAAAATGTAAAGAAGTTAGCTTCATTGACGGGTTAACCCGCCTATTTCATACTGATTCTGCTGCGGCTTGTAGAAAACTCATCATTACTGAGTTGGTCTCGAATTATTATTGAATTGGGCAGTAGGGACTCATACAGCCCGGCATCACAATCCTTCGCCCGCCTTGTGCTAATAAGCTTTGCACGGCGCCTCATGACACTTTGGTATGAAGTATTCGGGCTAGCCCGGATATTTCATACTAATCTACTACGGAAACCGGGAAGTCAGATGGATGCTGCGTTAGACTCACATTTTGATTTGGACAGTATGTACACATACAGCCCTACATCAAAATGCTCGTCTGCCTTGCCCCATTAGCTTTCACGGCCTCCTCGTCACGATCAGTATGAAATATCCGGGCTAGATTATGAGTGCTGAATGCCACTTGATAAAGTGGCGACCCTAACGGGATTCGAACCCGTGTTACTCCCGTGAAAGGGGAGTGTCCTAGGCCTCTGGACGATAGGGTCAATGAAGTTTGCTTTAAAATTATCAATTCTAATCAAGGAAGGGGGGTAGCATTGTACCGAAGAGCTTACTGGCTATAGTCAGAATTTCATGATGAAGATGAAGTACGAACAATTTAGAAAAATCTAAACAGTCGACTTGAGCTGTCACCAAGAGACTACGCTGTTACTCTTTTCCCTCCTCAATAGGTGAAAATATGAAAGCAGATTTTCTTGAAGAACTGGACCGAATATTTCATACCAATCAACTGCGGAAGCCAGGATGGATGCTGTGTTAAACTCGAAGTCGTTTTTGGGCAGTGTGTAGACACATAGCCGTCATCAGACTTTATCGTTCGCCTAGCCCCATCAAGCTGCGCGACTTCCTCGTCACGATCAGTATGAAATATCCGGGTGAGCTAACGTAATAGCAAAAGCAAAGAAGTTCAATGGGAAAAAGAAAAATTTAGAATAATCAAACGAATGCTCGAGCCACTTCTTCCCACACGCTCGCAATGATTACTATCCTGGAGGCCATTGCATCTGGCGTCCTCCAAGAAGATGGAGATGCAAGTGAGGTACAGCTTCACCCCCCTCTTTTCCATTGTTGATAACAATTCGAAAACCAGATTCTGAGAGATTTTCTGTCTTTGCAATGGTGGCTGCAGCAAGGAGTAGTTTTCCCAATATTATTTGATCCTCGGCAGTTGCCTGAGCAATACGTGGAATCGGTTTTTTAGGGATAATGAGGAGATGCGTTGGCGCTTGTGGAGCAAGATCACGAATGGCAATCCAATCTTCTTCTTCGGCTATAATGTCAGCAGGAATTACTCGAGAGATAATTTTTTCAAAAAGGGTCATCGAAAATAGGTCATGAGTAAAAAACGTGAAAAGAAAATTAGTGTTGGAGGACTATTTAAAAAAAACTTCAAAAATTGTACTCGTTACTGCAGTCAATCTAAGAAAGTTCTATTTCGAGTGGCTTTTGATTTTTTCTTTTGTTGCGAAAAAAATGAGAACAACCGTAGCGCCTAATGTAATTCACGATTTCTTCACGTAAAATATTATGACGTCCTAAACGAACTCGATGTTGGAGTAGACGCAAGCAGGGTTCTAGATCACTAATTTCCAGGCGCAAGCTGCTGGACTCGGTAATTTCATGAAGGCGTTTGCGTAGGAGTGGAAAAAACACAAGCTCATAGGCAGTTCCTGCTTCTTGAACAAGATCGACAAGTGAGAGTGATGCTGGTGGATCAGGGAGAAAAAATGAGGCAGCTATAGCATCATGTTTTAGGGAGATGAGGAGTTTTTGAATTACCTCTTCAAGTTGGAATAGAGTGATCATAGTTCCTTCAAATTCTTGCTGAAGGTAGATAGCAATAGCATCCGTTAATGCTGATGCCATAGACCAATGCTCCAAGCCAGCTAACTCTGCTGCTTGTTCCAGAGCACCGATGATCCATTGTTTGGTAAAAGAAGCAGGCCGACCATTAGGTGTAACAAGCAAAGGGATTCCTTGACGAAGGGCGATCATCGGTTTTGTTTTTCTAGTGACTGAATTTCTTCAATAAATTCTCCCACTTCTTGAAAAGCGCGGTAGACCGAAGCATATCGAACATAAGCGATCGGGTCAATGTTCAGCAATTGATCCATAAGCCGATCGCCAATGAGCTTGGAGGGAACCTCATGTTGTTGTAGCGATTCTAGGTTTTTTAATATTTGAGCAATGGCATTTTCCATGACCTCAAGAGAAATAGGACGCTTTTCGCAAGCTTTAACTAAACTTAGAAGGAGCTTCTGTCGATCAAAAGCCTCACGTCGACCATCTCTCTTTACCACGAAGGTTTCAATCCGTTCTACCTCTTCGTAGGTTGTGAAGCGGTGTTGGCATTCCAAACATTCTCGACGACGACGAATGCTGTTACCTTCTTTCGAAAGACGAGAATCAATGACTTTGTCGTCAATGGAATGACACTTGGGGCAGAGCATGGAACTTAGAGGGAAGAGAACGAATCGAGGAAAGAAAAGTGGTCAGGTATCATCGGCATCAAGTTCTTGATGATATACCATCTTTTAAAAAAAACTAGATTATTTGACTTGCTCTTTTGGCGCTGAGCATCGTTGTCAGGGCTTACGCTATGATTGCATTGTAGTGGACTCTTACTTCTCGTTCGTGAGCAAAAGTGTCTGCTATCTGGAGACTTCTTTAACCCGCATATTTCATACTAAATCTATTACGGCTTGTGGAAAGCTCATCATTACTGCGTTGGTCTCGAATTGTGATTTGGGCAGTATGAAACAGATAGCGGTTGTCGCAATCCATCACCTTCGTTGACTCGCTCGCTCCCGCTCGTCTCGCACTTTCAGGGCTGCCTAAAGGCAGTATCCACCGCGGGCAGTATCCACCGCGGGCAGTCTCCACCGCGCTCTCCCGACCGCCGGTGGTGTCTGCATCAGGATTCGTAGCGCCTCGGGACGAACTAGTATAAAATATGTGGGTTAAATTTCCGGAGTCGACGGGACTCGAACCCGCAACCCCCGCCGTGACAGGGCGGTGCTCTAACCAATTGAGCTACGACTCCTAGAAATATAAAATCAAAAGCGAAGAGGAAACATCATCCATGCATTGCGCCTGTGAGCAATCTTATTTTTCAAAATTTCAAATTTTTTTTAAAGAATGGTTTTTTAAGTCTTATTACTTTTTAATCATGAATCATTATAGCTTTCTATGTCCTATTCTTCTCTTGCTCATTTTGTAAAAACCCTTGAAGAGGCTGGTGAATTGCATCGCATCAGTCTTCCTGTGGCGACAGAGCTCCAAATTACAGAGCTTGCTAATCGCGAAATGAAGAAGCCAGGAGGAGGGAAGGCATTGCTTTTTGAAAAACCGACTATTAATGGAGTGGTCTCTCAATTTCCATTATTGATCAATGCGATGGGTTCACAGAAACGTATGGCAATGGCCTTAGGATTAAATTCGGTGGATGAACTGGCCTGTCAGCTAGAATTTCTAATGAAGGCAAAGCCGCCTCAAACATTTCGCGATGGGATGACGCTCTTGCGGCAAGGTATCGATCTTGTTCATGCACGTCCTCGTTATGTTAAGAGTGGACCGTGTCAAGAGGTGGTGCATTTGTTGGAGAATCAAAAAGAAAACAGTTTTTCTCTTAATGATCTTCCTATTCTCAAATGCTGGCCTCATGATGGAGGTCGTTTTGTGACCTTGCCAACGGTTTACACCAAGGATCCTGATACGGGGGATCGCAATATCGGTATGTATCGGATGCAAGTTTATGATGGCTCGACTACAGGAATGCATTGGCAGGTTCACAAAGTTGCAGCGCGTCATGGGAAGCGCTATTACGAACGAGGGGAGCCGATGCCAGTTGCAGTAGCCTTGGGGGGGGATCCTGCCTTTCCATTTTCAGCGATGGCTCCACTCCCAGATGGGATCGATGAAATTCTTTTTGCAGGTTTTGTCCGCAAGCGTTCTGTAGCACTTGTGAAGTGCGTGAGCGTGCCCCTTGAAGTACCTGCCGAGTCTGATATTGTGATCGAAGGTTTTGTGAATCCTGGTGAGGTGCGTCCTGAAGGTCCTTTTGGAGATCATACTGGATTTTATACACCTGTGGATGATTATCCCGTTCTTCATGTAACTGCAATCACCCACAGGCGTGAGGCCATCTATTCAGCAACAATTGTTGGTATTCCTCCGATGGAAGATTTTTACATGGGAGCAGCGAGCGTACGAATTTTTCTTCCCATTTTTAAAATGAATTTTCCAGAGATTGTCGATATGGCTCTTCCTGCAGAGGGGGTCTTTCACAATCTTGTTTTTGTCAGTATTC
>JAIPKF010000043.1 GCA_021733705.1 Chthoniobacterales bacterium | reverse complement strand
AATTGATTAGCTGTCTTCACAAAGAGTGCTGCAGGGCGAGCATGAAGGCCATTACTGTTTTTTATAGTGACCTCTTTGATCACGCAAGGCGTATCATCAAGATTTTTTTTAGAATCAGAAGAATCGATCATAGTGATTTTTACTCTTTCATGACTTGAAGGAGTCGATTATTGAACTCCTGAGCAGCATGATAACCCATCGATTTTAATTTTTGATCGAGAGCTGCAACCTCTACTAAACGAGAGACATCACGCCCCTTCCTCACAGGAATAGTGAGATGAGGTATATCAATTCCTAGAATTGTGAGAAATTCTACGTCGAGTCCTACTCGTTCGATATGCTCTACCTCATTCCAGTCTTTCAATGTAACAATCAAATCGAGTCTTTTCTCTGGCCGAACAGCTCCGATACCAAAAATAGCGGGAACATTAATGATACCAATGCCGCGAATTTCCATATGATATCGAGTAACATCACTACTGGTCCCAAATAACTCACGACCTTCGAAATTTCGGAAGCGTGTTATATCATCACTTACAAGACTGTATCCCCGTTCTATTAAACCAAGAACGCATTCGCTTTTACCGATACCTGTTTGTCCCTTGATAAGAACTCCAATTCCAAGAATATCAACCATACTACCAAATTCTGTTGAAACTGGAGCAAACGCTTCCTCCAAAGCAATGGTTGCCGCGTTAATAAATTCCATTGTAATAAGCGGAGTACGAAAAATAGGCACCTTAAATTCTTCTCCAATTTTTAATAACTTTGAAGGAAGTGTGCATCCTCGAGAAACAACAAGTGCCGGAATGCGAAGAGTAAAAATTTCTCTTAACCTCATTTCACACTCTTCAACCTCGAGATGCCGCAAATAACTTAACTCTGCGTATCCTGCCACTTGAAGTCGCTTAAATGGAAAGTAACGAAAAAATCCTGCGAGTGCTAATCCTGGTCGATTGATTGTGGGTTCTTGAATGAATGACTCCTCTCCTGATTCTTCATTGAGCTGCTCTAATTGAAGTTCTTTTTTATAACGAGTAAAAAATTCAGAAACACTCAGCATTTTTACGATATTTTTGTTCATGTTTATAATAGAACTTTTTCAAATCCTGACTTATGAGCCGGGCACCTGAAGAGATAGAGGATTTAAAATCTGATAGAATAATCGGCAATAAAATACAAAAAAACAGTCCAAAATTACATGGAAAAAGATTCTCCCAAATACAGCTTGCGACTAATTGGATCATGAAGTAAGAAATCTTTATCCCCCTGACTTTCAACACGTCCTTCAAAAATGAGATAAGCACGATCAGTAATTGCCAAGGTCTCTCGCACATTATGATCGGTAATAATAATGGCTAAACCACTATCTCGAAGATCTGAAATAACCTGTTGAACATCATAAACAGCAATAGGATCAACACCGCTGAATGGTTCATCAAGCATGAGCAGTGATGGATTCATGACTAAGGAGCGGGCAATCGTCAAACGGCGTTTCTCACCACCGCTCAAGGTCAATGCTTCATTTTTTGCCAAATGATCAATTCCAAAACGTGTCAGCAATTCCTCGCAACGATCGAGTTGCTGTTGTTTCGTGAGAGATGTTGTTTGTAAAATAGAGAGAATATTTTCCTCTACAGTCATTTTTCTAAAAATCGATTCCTCTTGAGGTAAATACCCCATGCCCAGGCGAGCTCGTTTGTACATGGGTTCATGGGTGACATCAACCCCGTTAAAGAAGGTGCGTCCACCATCAGGTCGAACTAAACCAACGATCATATAAAAAGTCGTTGTTTTGCCCGCTCCGTTAGGTCCTAGCAACCCCACAATTTCTCCAGGACGTACATGGATATTAACTCCATTGACGACAGAGCGCCCATTATAAACTTTTACTAACTCATCTGTTCTTAAGATGGATTCATCTTCCGATGTTATTGGAGAAAAGGGAGAGGGATATTGAGAAGACATAAGGACCTCACCCAATAACGGGTAATGAGTATCGAGTAAAGGTTAAAGAATTGTCTACAGTGTTTGACCAGGATCTACAACCATAGCCCGACTCTTTCCAAGTGTTCGGGAACTCCCCTTATTATTAAGAATCATCACTGTTCCTTCTTCTGTTCCGACTTGATAACTTCTACCTTGTTGAATTTGAGGCCATATTTTCAGTGTCATATCACCAGTCAGCGGCTCATAGAGAGCCTCTCCAGCACGTGCCATTGATTTAATGACTTCCCCTTGATCATTTGTGTTTTCTTGTTCAATAAAAACATTCCCTGTTGCAATAACCTGCTGAAGCCCTTGACGATTTTTGTTCATCACAACATGTAACTTGTCGCAATATAAGGTGAACTGTGGATCGTGGACGACCACGTGCCCATTAAATTCAATCGTATTGGTGAGATCATCAAACCAGGCCCCCTCTTCAGCATCGATTATTGTTCGTGCATTTTTAGGCCGTGGTTTACTTCCAATGCCTAACTTCAACAGATTATTAGGCTGCGAAGTTGCCTCTGGGGCTGTTTCTCCCATGCTCTGATGAACAGAAAAGATCAGCAGCAAAATAAAAAAACTGATTTTTTGAGGAAAAAGATTTCTCATAATTGATTGCTTAGCCTTAAGGTACCTGAGCAGGAATAGCATTTCGAATTTCTGTGTGCACGTGTCCTTTCATAGTGCCATATCGCTTTGTCGTGTCAAAAGCAGCAGATTCTCCGACCATCTCAAAGTCCTCGCGTTTAATGGTAACCTCACTATCAGTAGTGAGTATTTTTGTTTCCAAGTGAAATTTCCCATGCGGTACAAATACGCTCACATCTTTACCATCACGTTCAAAAAATCCAATTTTAAGAGAATCAATCTCGACTTCCTGTGAATTGATTTTGCGTACTTTTTCGGCAATAAAATTCATGACAAGATGTCCTTCTGCATCATATTGAGGAATCATTATTCCTTTCATATCTTCTCCAATAGGAGCTGGCAGATCAATGGGAGCACTCTCTTTATCAGAACGGGAATCCTCCTTGGCATTTGAGGAAGCAGGTTCTGCAATGGCAAAGGCCGTCATTACTAAAAAAATAAGGGCTCTAAAAAAAAACAAGGACATGAGTATAATTTTCTTCCGATTTCTCAAATTTCAATCTTTTCCTGTGGAATTATTATTAGGAGTGGAATTGCTCCACGAGAGAAAATGTGATGAATTCAGGCATCTGAGATTGAGAGCGATTCATGGACTGCCCTGTGAATTGCTATAAGAGAGCTTAGCACCTTACGAAGAGAGTCATGGGGAATTTGATTAGGGCCATCAGAAAAAGCTTTTGTTGGATCTTCATGCGTTTCTAGAAAAATTCCATCAGCGCCAGCAGCCATTGCTGCTCGTGCTAGTACAGGAGCCAAAATGCCATCCCCCGTGGTGTGATCTCCACCTCCACCGGGACGCTGCACAGAGTGTGTAGCATCAAATACAACATGATAGCCGGCTTCCCTAATCCAATAGAGAGAACGCATATCAGCTACCAGGTTATTATAGCCAAAGGTAGTTCCACGTTCCGTAAAGAAGAATTTTTTACACCCAGCACTAGTAAGTTTTTCTGCAATAGGCTTGAGATCCCAAGGAGCAAGAAATTGTCCTTTTTTAACATTAACAACGCGGCCTGTTGTAGCAGCAGCTACGATTAGATCGGTCTGACGACAAAGAAATGCTGGGATTTGTAATAAGTCGATAGCTTCTGCGGCTATTAGTGCCTCTTCTGGGGAGTGAATGTCCGTTGTCACAGGAACCCCAATAGCTGCTCCAACCTCAGCCAACATGGCACATCCTTCACGTGGACCAATACCACGATAGGAAGTTGCTGAGGTCCGATTTGCTTTATCGTAAGAGGCTTTAAAAATAAAATCGACCCCAAGCTCATCACAGATGGAGTAGATTTTTTTAGCAGCACGCAACAAAGGTTTTTCACCCTCAATCACACATGGGCCTAGAATAAAGAGCGGAGAAGGTCCTCCTAATAATTTTGTTCCAATAGGAATCGGGGGCATTTTTAATTTCAATGAAGAGGGAGCCCTTAGTTCGGTTTTCAGAGCAGATGAGGAGGGTTTATCAGGGGCATCTGGATCAATGCTATGCATAAGTCCCTACCGATCCAGCAACAGGAGCAGCAGGAGGAGTGACCTCCGTTGGGGAACCCGGTTCAGCTGTTATTTGGCTTGACGCTGAATCTTCTCCTTCTTGAATACGCTTGTTCCAAAAGAGGGCAACATCGCTGAATCCTTTAAGTAACTCTTGAAACCTCAAAAATTCCATTCCTATTATCTTTTCTTGGTAGCACATAAAGACACTTAATGTTGCAGGATCAACACCCAGTGTAGCCCCGCCAGTCCCAGCCCAAAGAAGATTTGCTTCAAGTAAATCAGGGTATAGTTTTTCAGTTTGATAGGGTAATAGCGTTGCCACAATACTTGAAAAAATAATGGCTCCTGTCTCATCATTACACTCTAAGTCGATAGTAACACGATCATCAAAACGGAGAGAACAAAGACCATCATCACTCGGTTTTAAATCGGGTAATCCAACGCTTGCTCCAAGTTCTTTTAGTAAATTTTGAAACTGTTCCATAGAGTGTTTGATTTAAATATGAGAGAATGAGTTGTTAAATTACTCTTTGAACGCTTACCAGCCTCACCCCTGTGATGCAACTTTTTTTGTAAGAAATGTTACCTCTTGTCATTGGAGAATCACAACGATAATTTTCTACGATGTTTTGTTATTTAACCCGCATATTTCATACGGATCGCGACGAGGAGGCTGCGAAGGCTGATGGGGCAAGGCGAGTGATGAAGTCTGACGACGGCTGTATGAGTACATACTGCCCGAGGAAGACTTCGAGATCAACGCAGCATCCATCTGGCTTCCCGGCTTCCGTAGGTGATCGGTATGAAATATGCGGGTTAACCCAATCATCTCCGAGCAATCCAAATGAAGAAATAGTATTTTTACTATCCGGGTTTCTGTCTCAGATAAGAAAACATCAGAAACTTCAGAGATCACTTCAATGCCCTATCATTGTCATTTTAGGAATGATAATGAGTATTTTTTTATTTCTTTCAGGGTGTACAACGATAGTTCAACAAAATGCTTCTGATCGTGCTGCTATCAAGGTCGCCCTTGCCAAGGAATCATCTGGTCATTACTTCATAGGACGTCGTTTTTATAAAGTTGACTATCATATGTGGGGATGGGTAAGAGGACCTGGAAAATCTTGGAAAGAGTCTCAATTAGTCATGTTCAACGAGCAAAAGACATTAGCTCCTGACCGAAAGAAAAATCACATCGGAATTGATAACAATTATGAGTATCAACTTGAGGGTTACTTCTCCGGTGAGAAAGTCTATGAACCAGCAAGTGATTCCTTTTATCCCGAATTTGTACTTTTAAAAGCAACACTCATTAATACTACACCTCCTCTGATTTTTCCTGACAGTCGATGGATCGATCCTAAAATCAGGCTTCTAGAACCACCACAATCTTAAGAAATATTTTATGAATCGAATCCCTTCCTCTTCTTTAACGACTTTTTTATTGATTCTTATTCTATTGATACCTGCTTTTGCAGACGACTCTGATCCCTTCGTAACTCCCCCAACCATCGTCCAGAACCCGGATGGATCGACTATCACCACCTCTAAGAGTCCTGATGGATCATCAATTAGTAGGATTGATAAATCTGATGGCACGACAATCACCACAGTAACAAAACCAGATAGATCCTCAGAAAAAACAATAAATTATCCCGATGGATCCTCCGTTAAAACAATAGATCATCCCGACGGATCATCGTTGAAATTAACCACGCATAGTGATGGTTCATGGGTTAAAATAGTAACAACATCAGATGGAGAGATCACCACAGAAAAAAGTGACTCCTCTCACCCTAACTCCGGAAATGAGAATTCTTCCTCATCTGGTGAGAAAGACGACCCTTCAAAGATAACTGACCCCAAAGCCTCTCCCTCTCCTGAGGAACCGACACTTCCTCATTTTGAAACATTGAACCCCCCATTTGAAATCAAACAGATTCCCGTTTTCGAAGAGAATGATCAAAATGGTAAACCGAATCAACAAGGTCCTTTTTTTTATATCTCAGAATCTTGTATTACCGGCAATGAGTATTGTGCTTTTTTAAATGCAGTAGCAACAAAAAGTGACCCCTATGAACTCTATTCTGATGAAATGGCCAAGGACCTTTCTGGTCAATTTGATTCTAAAACTCACCGCCAGACCACTCCTCCTCGTGTCGCTAAAATCGCAAAGAATACGCTTCCTGGTGGAACATTCCATTATGATTTACTCGACCCTGATCAGGAAGTGAAAATTGAAGTTCCAGGCCGATCCTACAAGATACACAGAGGAGATCTTCCTATTTCTAGCATCAATTTACTCGATGCTGCTCGTTTTTGTAACTGGCTCCACAATGGAGAGCCAACGGCGCCTGAGGGGCCAAACACCACAGAAACTGGAGCCTATATCATTGATAACGGTTATGATGCTTATTTTAGCGGGTTTTCAGGTGCTACTAAAGATACCTACCGCATTTGGTATACTGGAATCAAACTTCAAGAAGGCGCACGATGGTCAGTTCCATTAATCGACTTTTATTTTGGAAGCACCCAGAATGAAATTCACAAGAATGGGCTCTTTGATAATTATGGAATGTTTTATTCACAACAGGGACTTCAGGAGTGGACATCAACACGTAGCGAACCATCAGGGCAGAGTGATACACTCTATCATCGCAATCATAATTTAATAACACAGTATTACCTCGTTCATGGCACTGATGCTTCACAGAAAGCAAATGCTGCCACCTATACTACAGATAAAGTAGAAAAAGGAAAAGGTCCACCTCCTGTTAAGAAAGATGGCTATAAATATATAGGTTTTCGAGTGATGAAAATAAACAGTGCTCCACCCATTTAACCCGGATATTTCATACTGATCGTAACGAGGAGGACGCGAAGACTGATGGGGCTAGCATTCATAGTCAAATTACTTTGAAATTACAAAAAATCACCTTGTTCGTTTTTAGAAAATAGCTTCGTACTCATTCCGTCACATTATCTTTGAGGTAGCGCTCGTTCTTCGACCTTGCTTTCTCTAAAAACCCCTGAGTGTTTTCAAAGTAATTTGACTCTATTTATGAGTTCATTCCATAATTCTTAATTCTTGCAAAGAGGAAGAATCCGTGACCTAATGCAACGTTGTGCCAATTCAATAAAATGCGAATGGCATTTTTCAAAAAAACTAAAAACTAAAAATCATTATGAATAAATCAACACTTCAACTGCTTGGTAGCTTTTGTTTCGTTGCAGGCTTTGCCTCCATTATTGGATCAATTCTCATCTGGTATATCATGAGCGGTAATTCTCCCTTGGATTGGAATAATGCTGCAGCATGTGCTCACAGAGCGTATGGAGAGCGCTTTGGTATTTTTGTTGGCCTTTGGGCTCCCACCTTTTTTATCCTTTCCCACCGTTTTTTTGCACATGCTGACAAAGCTTTAGAAAATAAATTATAGCATTTTTAAAGATATTACAAACAAGGTGCTTTGAATAACCTTCAGGCCTTGCGAAATTTTTGAGACATGTTATTGTATCTTTCTTAACGTCAGATTCATCTAACTTATTAAAAAATTACTATGAAGAAGAGACTTACCATTATCCTATTTTCTGCCCTTGTGATGACAGGAATCACCTTAGCGCAAGAACAAACGGCACCACCTGCTGCCACAACAGTAGTATCCCAAACAGCGCCTTCTACTACAGACTCCTGTTGTACAACTGAAAAGAAGAGCACTTGTGCAATCGATAAGCCGTGTACAAAAAAAATGTGCTGCGACAAATGGTCCATGAAAAAATCATGCCATGATGTCTTAACAGAAGAAGAGCGTCATCGTTTTTGTGCTACAAAAGCTTCTGTGATTGCAGAGAATCCAACTCTTGGAACTAAAGGACACAAGAAAGAACTCTGTGATGCTATTTGCAAAAAAGATCCAAGCATGTCGCCCATCATGGAAAAACTTAAAAAACATTGCGAAGAAATGTATAAAAAAATAAAGAAAATAGACTCCTCTACGAAGAGCTAGTTTTTAAAGATTCTTATCCTTATGATCTAACAAAAGCCTGGATTAATGATCCAGGCTTTTTTTTTGAGTATAGTCAAATTCATCAGACGTTGAGGCTTCTGCAAGTGACCAAAAGAAAATATCTTGGCAAACAGGCGAAGCCAAGGGACCCACATGAGATCTTTCTCCTTGCTAAGCCGCAAAAACTGTGAGACCCTCACCACTCGTAAAAAATATGACAACAACTGATACAACCGCAGCATTTCGGCTGCATGAAAAAGATACAGGAAGCGCAGATGTTCAAATTGTGAGCCTCACTCAGCGCATTACAGTACTCACAGAGCATCTTAAAAGCCATGTCAAGGATCATTCTTCACGACGTGGTTTACTTGCACTCGTAGCACAACGCCGTTCACTCCTTGATTATCTCAAGAAAAAAGCAAACGACCGTTATCAATCACTCATTCAACAACTCCAACTTAGAAAATAGCCAATTTTGGCAGTTGAAGTTTTACGTTAGAATAAAAAAAGAATGCAGCAGCTGATATTCCAGCTACTTCTTTTGCTTTCTGCTCAAGTAGAGTGTCATCGCCTATTGAACTTAAAGTTTTAACGACAACCAAAAAAAAGGCTTAACCCATCTCTTAAAAAAATTATGTCACATCATACCGTTACCGCTTTTGTTGGACGTTCTCCCATCACCTTTGAATCAGGTAAAATCGCTAAACTTGCTGACGGTGCTGTCGTTGTGAGCTATGCAGATACTGTCGTCATGACAAGTGCCGTCAGTGCAACAACCATGAAGGAAGGGCAAGATTTCTTTCCGCTAACAGTCGATTACAAGGAAAAAGCTGCCGCTGTAGGAAAAATTCCTGGTGGTTATTTTAAGAGGGAAGGGCGCCCTAGTGAAAAAGAAATTTTAACGAGTCGCATGATTGATCGCCCCCTGCGACCTCTTTTTCCTAAAGGTTATTTTTATGATACTCAAATCATCAGTATTTTGCTGAGTGCAGATGGAGAAAATGATCCTGATTTATTAAGTATTAATGGTGCCTCTGCGGCACTATGTGTTTCTGATATTCCATTTGCTGGCCCCATTGGAGCGGTCCGCGTTGGACGTGTGGCTGGAGTTTTTGTAATTAATCCTACGCATAGAGAACGTGAATTGAGTGATCTGGATCTTGTTTATGTAGGTGATGGTGATAAAGTGATCATGATTGAAGGAGCCGCTAATGAACTCCCAGAATCAGATTTTCTACAAGCACTTGATGTTGCTCGTGAAAATGTTCGCATCATCATAGCCGCCCAACGTGAATTAGTTGCTAAAATAGGAAAAGAAAAACGGGAGGTTTCTTTACTAAGCGTCGATGAATCCCTCTTGGAAATTGCATATAAGATTGCTGGAGATCGTATCGAGGGAGCACTTTACACCTCCGGAAAAGTTGCTCGCGGAAAAGCTATTGGAGCCTTAAAAGAAGAAGTGCGTACTGCAATACTAGAAAAGTTCCCAACTGCAACTCCTTTTGAAATTTCGCAAGCCTTCGACTATCTTCAGAAAAAAGCATTTCGTGTTAGTATTCTTGATC
>JAIPKF010000042.1 GCA_021733705.1 Chthoniobacterales bacterium | reverse complement strand
TGGGGGATCGAGTCTTCGTTTTGGTAGTGATAAGTTAATGGCTTCTCTTCTGGGGAGACCGCTTATTACCTATAGTGTGCTGGCATTTGTTAAGACCCCCATAATCTCTTCTATTATCCTTGTTGTTCCTTCCAATAGGGAGGAGGAATTTCAAAGAGTGATAGATTCTTTAAAAAATCCCAGACTCTCTGAGATCATTCGTATTATTCCAGGGGGAGAGAGTCGTCATGCATCGGTACAACGTGGTCTTATCGCTCTATCAGATTCATGTGCCTTTGTTGCTATTCACGATGCTGCTCGCCCTCTTATTACACAAGATCAGATCGATCGAGTCTGCAAAGCAGCTTATAGTAAGGAGGCTGCAGCCTTAGCACTTCCTGTTACTGAAACTCTACATCGCAGCGATGCTAGCGGTTATGCCCAAGAAACAATCGATCGTCATCAACTTTGGTCAATGCAAACTCCTCAAGTCTTTCGGTTAAAGGAAGTGCTCCGTATCATTCATGAAGATAAGAAGTCACTCAGGATTCCCACCGATGAAGTATCTGCTTTGCTTGCACATGGGATTAAAACGACGTTAATTGAGAATCGTGAGCCTAATATCAAAGTCACTTACCAAGAAGATCTCAGGATTGTAAAGGCATTCTTAGAGAACTCTTCGCAATAAATCCTGAAGCATTTGTCAACTACGTCAATAGTCGCTGTACAAGTGCACTCAACTGACGTCCATCGGCTCGTCCTGCAGCTTTTGCTTGGGCTGCTTTCATCACTGCACCCATTTGAGCTTTGGAAGTAGCACCGACTTCAGCGATCACCTCGCGTACAAGGAGTTCTAATTCAACATCGGAAAGGCCTTGAGGTAGATAAGCTCTTAGGATTGCAATTTCTGTTTTTTCTTTTTCAGCAAGTTCAGGGCGACCTCCTTGTTCAAAACTTATTACTGAATCCTCTCGTTGCTTGATCTGCTTGCGAATGACTGTAAAAGAATCCTCTTCGGAGAGAAGAGTTGTTATTCCTCCTTTTTCAATAGCTGCATACTTAAGGGCAGATTTTACCATTCGAAGTGTCCCTAGCTTAAAAGCATCTTTGGCCTTCATTGCCTCTTTAAGATCAAAATCTATTTGTTCTAAAATATTCATTTTCAGGTGAACGTAAGTTGTGCTTTTTTTTAAAAAAACATGCTAGTTATGATGGCGTCTTTTAACTCGAAGTTTTGCTAAAGCACGTAATAAGGATGACTGGACCAGTGCTATCTCTTCATGAGAGAGTGTTTGATCTTTCAATTCTTTTTCAGCAAGAGCCACTGCCTTTTCTGCAGCATGTTCATCAATCTCTGCTTCATCAATAGCCATCTCTGTCATGATGGAGACACGATCGGGACGCACTTCTAAAAAACCTTCACCTACAGCCATACGAAGTTCCTTTCCTTCTTGTTGAATTCGTAATTCTCCAGGGACAATCTGCGTCATTAAACCAACATGTTGGGGTAAGATTCCTAGCTCCCCTTCAATTCCAGGGACAATAACGCCCTTTACTTCTGCTTGGAAGATGAGTGCTTCTGGAGTGACAATTTCAAGATGAAAGGTTGCCATAGTTTAATTTTTCTTAGAAGAGGCCACCACTTGATCAATAGTTCCTTTCATGTAGAAGTCAGCTTCATCAATATCATCATGCTTTCCATCTAAGATTTCCTGAAAGCCACGGATAGTCTCAGAAACAGAAACATACTCACCAGGAGTTCCAGTAAAAATTTCTGCAACATGGAACGGTTGACTTAAGAACCGTTGAATTTTACGAGCACGATGGACAGTGAGTTTATCCTCAGGAGAGAGTTCATCCATACCCAGGATAGCAATGATATCTTGCAAATCTTTATAACGTTGAAGCACCTTCTGAACCCCTAGAGCAACAGAATAATGCTCTTCTCCTACAATGTCTGCAGCAAGGGCTTTGGAGGTGGAAGCAAGAGGATCAACTGCAGGATAGATTCCCAACTCGGCAATCGAGCGTTCCAATACAATAGTCGAGTCTAAGTGAGCAAAAGTATTTGCTGGTGCAGGGTCGGTAAGATCATCTGCAGGAACATAGACTGCTTGGAATGATGTGATCGATCCTTTTTTAGTCGAACTAATGCGTTCTTGTAGGTCTCCCATTTCAGATGCTAAAGTTGGCTGGTAACCTACTGCACTAGGAGTACGCCCAAGGAGTGCCGAAACTTCAGCACCAGCTTGTGAAAAACGGAAAATATTATCGATGAAGAGGAGCACATCCTGATTCATTTCATCACGGAAATATTCTGCCATGGAGAGAGCGCTTAGAGCGACACGAAGACGAGCACCTGGAGGTTCATTCATTTGACCATAGACAAGTGCTACTTTTGATTTTTTGAGTTCTTCTTGAACAATAACCCCTGCCTCGCTCATTTCATGATAAAGATCATTTCCTTCACGAGTACGCTCTCCAACACCAGCAAAAAGTGAGTAACCACCATGCCCCTTGGCAATGTTATTAATGAGTTCCATGATAACAACTGTTTTGCCAACACCAGCGCCACCGAAGGCACCCACTTTACCTCCCTTAATAAAAGGGCAAATAAGATCGATTACTTTAATTCCAGTCTCAAGCACCTCTGATTTGGTGCTTTGATCAACAAGAGCTGGAGCTGCACGGTGGATTTCATAATATTTTGTTGCCTCGATGGGGCCACGTTCATCAACGGGCTCTCCCGTAACATTCATAATACGTCCTAATATTCCTTCACCTACAGGCACAGAAATCGGTTTTCCAAGAGCTTTAACAGGCAATCCACGCTGGAGTCCCTCTGTGGAAGACATCGCAATAGCACGAACCCAGTTTTCACCGAGTTGTTGTTGTACCTCAAGGGTTATTTTGGTAGCTACCCCTTCATACGTATGTTCCACTTCAAGGGCATCATAAATTTTGGGAAGGGGTCCATTATTGAGATCAAATGAAGCATCGACGACAGGTCCGATGATTTGAACGATTGTACCAATATTATTAAGTGACATAGTTGAAGTTAAAAGTTGAAGTTAGAGTTAAAAAGAAAGCTTAAATTTTTTAAGAAAGGCTGGTTTGCAAAGGTTAAAATTTCAGAAATATACTATCAGAAAAAAAAGTTAAAAAAGGAAGTGCTTTACTATATCTAACCCAAAGCCATCTGCGCTGTTGTGATTTCAAGTAGTTCTGTGGTGATACTTGCTTGACGTGCTTTGTTGAATTCTAGAGTAAGATCTTTGACCAGGTTTTTCGCGTTATCAGTAGCAGCTTTCATAGCAACCATACGAGCACTTTGTTCAGAAGCACGTTCATCAAGTATTTTTTGAAACACTTCGAAATGAAAAGAGTAAGGAAGGATGGCGTTGAGCACACTTTCAATACTCGGTTCGAAAAGGTATTCTCCTGTTTCACTTAGCTCTTGTTCTGATTCTTTTTCTGCTTTGATAGGACGTGCTAGCGAGGAGGAAGCATTAGGTGAGGGGACCATACCATCAGCTTTTTCGATACTAATAGGGAGTAGCTGAAGATTCACTGGGCGTTGTACCAAGGTATTAATAAATTTTGGATAGAGGATGTTTACTTGATCCACGGCTCCAGAAAGAAATTGATCCAAACAAAATTTTGAGATCGGTTTGGTTTGTAAAAAAGATGGATTATCCGGAAGAGTAAAGTCAGCAATCATCTGACGTCCTGTACGAGCTAGGAAGGAAGCACCTTTTCGGCCTACAGCGACGAAAAGCGTGGAGGAGGGGTTTAGTAATGTTGCATCACGCAGTACATTAGTGTTAAGAGCTCCACAGAGTCCTTTGTCAGAAGTAAGCAAAACGACTAATGTTTTGTGGACTTCTCTTTGTGCTAGAAGAGGGTGGGATTCTTTATCCACGCGATCACGCAAAGAGACGAGTACCTCGTTGATCACTTCTGAATAAGGGCGCCCAGCGATGGCTGCTTGCTGTGCTCGACGCATTTTCGATGCTGCAACCATCTCCATCGCCTTCGTGATTTGAGAGGTGTTTTTGACCGACTTAATCCGTCGTCGAATATCGCGAGTATTAGCCATGTGTGGAGTGAGTTAATCGCAAGTAGCGTATTGAAGAAAATTCAGCACTGCTATTTCAAATTAATATAATTGTTTGTTAATGATTAAAAAAAGAACGGATGAAGATTTAGGGAATTAATGATTCCTTTAAAAAATCTTAGGTGTTAATTGCTTTAAATTCATCAAGAGCGGCACCAAGTTCTTTTTCTATAGATTCATCAAACGCTTTTTTGGATAAAATATTAAGAAGGACTGCTTCTTTGCGTGTTGAGAGAAATTCCTCCATTTTGGCCTGAAAGTGCTGAACCTGATCTACAGGCACTCCATTGAAATATCCTTTTTGCATTGCCCAAAGAATGGCGGCCTGGAGCTCCACGGAAAGAGGTTTGTGTTGTGCTTGTTTGAAAAGTTCTACGATACGTTGTCCGCGATCAAGTTGAGCCTTAGTACGTGCATCGAGATCACTCCCAAATTGAGCAAAAGCGGCCAGTTCACGATACTGAGCAAGATCTCCTTTTAATTTACCAGCGACTTGCTTCATTGCTTTGATTTGAGCTGCGGAACCGACACGAGAAACAGAGAGACCAACGGATATAGCAGGACGGATACCTTGATAAAAAAGATCAGTTTCTAAATAAATCTGTCCATCAGTAATCGAAATGACATTAGTTGGGATATAAGCAGAAACATCTCCTGCTTGAGTTTCAATAATGGGAAGTGCAGTAAGAGATCCATTTCCCGCTTTTTCACTGAGACGTGCAGAACGTTCGAGTAGTCGGCTATGAAGGTAGAAGACATCTCCTGGATAGGCTTCACGACCAGAAGGGCGTTTGAGTAGAAGGGAAATCTGACGATACGCCACTGCATGTTTGGAAAGATCATCAAAAATAATTAAAGCATCCATTCCATTGTCCATGAACCATTCTCCCATTGCTGCTCCAGCAAAGGGAGAGATATATTGATCGGCAGCAGCATTAGAGGCTGTGGAAGAAATAATGATAGTATACTTCAGTGCATCGTTTTGCTCTAGAGTACTAATAACTCGAGCAACATTCGCGACACGTTGACCAATCGCCACGTAGATTGAATAGAGAGGTCGGAAATTAGGGTCCCCACTCTCTTCTCCAACACGATTCATTCGAGCCTGATTAATAATGGTATCAATAGCAATAGTGGTTTTTCCTGTAGCACGGTCACCAATGATTAATTCACGTTGACCGCGGCCAATAGGAACCATCGCATCAATAGCCATGATACCAGTTTGTACAGGCTGTGCAACACCTTGACGCTTAATGATTCCAGGAGCAATTTTTTCTACAGGATAAAATTCCTCACTTCCTAATTCACCTTTGCCATCAACGGGACGACCTAGAGCATCAACAACACGACCTAATAATTTTTTACCAACGGGAACTTTAAGCAAGCGGCCAGTAGTAGTAACTTCATCCCCTTCACTAATCTTAGTATAATCTCCGAGAATAATAGCACCAACTTCTGTCTCCTCGAGGTTGAGAGCTAGGCCATAAATACCTCCAGGAAATTGCAACATTTCATTGAGCATGACCTCACTAAGGCCTTCAATACGAGCGATTCCATCACCGATTTCACGTACGATACCAATATTGGTTTTTGTAATGGAGGAGGCACGAAAGGTGTCAATTTTCTGTTCTAGTTCTTGTAAAAGAGTACTCATAGTAAAGTTAATGTAATAAAGGTTGAAAGGTTGAAAACGTTGTTAAAGGTACTAAATTTTTGGTACTAAAATTTTTTTAAATTTTGAAGTTTTGCAGAGACACTTCCATCCCAGACGTCACTTCCAAGACGAATACGAGTGCCACCAAGAAGAGCGGGATTGACGACCGTTGTAATATTCACTTGATTATTTCTTGATTGTAGAACAGCGGTGATTTCGGCTTGCAATGAAGGTTCAAGAGGCGTAGCGCTCTCCACAACAGCTTGATAAGCGCTAAGGTGCAGGCGCGTGAGTCGAGTGAATTCTTTGAGGATTTCAAAACCATGGCGCGGTTTTTTTGTAACTAGGGTCTCAGCGACAATCAGGCTTCTAGACTCATCAAGGCGACCGTGAACCAGTGTGGCATCAAAGAGTTGACGTGCTAGGCGCTTCGCTTCACGAGAAAGTTTCATAAATCTATTAGGCAGCAAGGGCTGCCGTTGTTTCCTTAGTAAGGCGCTGTTGATCATCAGGAGTGATGACTTTTCCGACTACCTTAGAGGTTGTTTCCATCACAAGAGATAACATTCCTTTTTTAACTTCATCGATCATCCGTTGACGCTCGAGCAAGGTTACTTCTTGAGCGCGAGCAATTATACTTTCAGCATCTTTAATTGCTCGTTGTGTCTCCTTAGTCAATATGGCCTCAGCAGAAGAACGAGCTTCATCGATCATTTTTTCTGCATCCAAATTTGCTTTACGGATAATTTCTTCATACCGTAGTTCAGCCTCTGCTAATTGTTTTTTTATTTTTTCTGCATTAAGTTGCGCCTCTTCAATGCGACGACGACGCTCCTCTAACATTGCAATAACAGAAGCAAATGCATAACGACGCAGGATCAAATACACGATAAGAAAAAGAATCGTTTGGGCTAAAAACTTAGGCCAATCGACACCAAAGTTTTCAAAAAGATCAGTAAGTGCTTTCATTAAAAAAAGAAGTTCAAGAGTTTAAAAGTTTAGTGGTTTAGGGGAGAGTTGGCTAAGAAAACAGATTATAACTAGCTTGCGAAAGTTTATAAGATCATCCGTGTCATCAATGATGGAGAGGCTGAAACTAAAGGACTATTTTCCTCTCACCCCTAAACACTAAATATTTAAACTTTTTTTATTGGCCAGCAAAGGCACGAATGAGCGCATAGATTGCGATCGATTCTGCAAGAGCCATTCCGATAATTGCAAGGGTGAGCACACGACCAAAAGATCCTGGGTTGCGGCCAATGGCCTCTACGGCTTTGGCTCCAATGAATCCAATCGCTAGTGCTGCTGCGGCTCCAGCAACACCAAGGGTGAAACTGCCTGTGATTCCGTCCGCTAATAATGTAGGAATAGTCATAATAGATATGTAGTTTAGTTGTATGTATGTGTTCGTTCTCGGTCGCGCGTGAAGCACGATCCCAAGAATAAAAGTATTTTAAGGGATTTTCTCAAGGTCGACTGGCACTGAAAATAGGAGTGATGATTCTAATGTTTCTGTGAATCTATTAAAGTTGTGTGCATTGTTAACTTTTGTTCATCTCCAGTTTAAGCAGTATTGAAAAGGGGTCTAATGACTCTCTGCTTCCTGTTCATCATGACTCGTGGAGAGATTCAAATAAACAGCACAGAGAAGAGTAAAAACAAAAGCCTGTAGGATTCCAATGAGAAGCTCTAGAAAATAAAAGGGGATCGGTAAAATAACGCTGGTGAGTTTTGCAAGCCATAAAGGGAAATGCAGCGTATGTCCAATTGTGATCATGGTGCTGATTAAATTTTCACCAGCAAAGACGTTTCCAAAAAGTCGTAAAGAGAGTGAAACAGGGCGGATCATAATAGAAATTACTTCCATGAGACCTACGAAAAAAAAGATTGGCATTAGGAGATAGCCCATGACTCCTTTTACTCCCCCCTTCACTCCGAAAATATGTTGTAAAAATGAGAGCGCTCCTACTTCCTGTAAGGTCCAGATTAGCCAAAAAACCATAAAGACGATAGCTAACCCAATCGTTGTATTCATATCAGCAGTAGTAGGTCGTAATAGTGGTAAGAGATCTCCATTTGCCTCTTTCCAGCCGATAGTTCCAACACCAGGGAGTAGACCAAACCAATTTGCTGCAAGAATGTAAAGGAAGAGAGCTGCTAAAAGACTAAATGCTTTTGGAATCATATGTTTTCCTACAATCCCTTCTAAAAAGTCATAAAGGCTTGAAATAATAAACTCAAAAAAGTTTTGCATTCCCACGGGAATAAGCTGCATGCGACGTGTCGACATCTGTGACCAGTAGACTATGGCAATTACAAGTAATGCAGAAACCAAGATAGAATTAGTGAGCCAAGATTGGCTTGTCCAATCTTTAATCGCCTTTGCAAAAATCGGCTCTGCTTCAACAGGAACAATAGATGCAAGCGATGATAAGTACATGTGATAATTCTAGGTCCGAAGTATATTCGTGTAGGCTCAAAACTGAGTAAGTTAAAGGGTCATATAGATACTTGAAACTATATCATAATGCAAGATCCATTTTTAATAAAATATACAGGCCAAACATCTGATGCTTGTTGATAATACGGGATGCTGTTGCTACAAAAGAGAGCAGTCGATTAGCCCGCATATTTCATACTGGTTCGTCGCGAGGCGCCGCGAATCCTGATGCAGACAACGAAGGTGATGGATTGTGACGACGGCTGTATGTTTCACACTGCCCAAGGAGCAATTCGAAGCTGACGCAGTATCCATCAGGTGTTCGCAAGCCGCAGCAGAATCGGTATGAAATATGCGGGTTAGATCGTCACATGATTATGAATATTTATTTACTGAAGCATGCAATCATCAGCTCAACAGGAACCTCAAATAAGACCTCAACGAATCCACAATGATGAAGATGCTCTTTTGATGCAGGTGGCTCTTAAAGAGGCAAAAAAAGGTGACGGTAAGACTTCACCAAATCCTATAGTGGGCGCTCTCATTGCCCGTGATGGAAAAATTCTCTCGAAGGGCTTTCATTCTCATGCTGGGGGCCCTCATGCAGAGATAGAAGCTTTGAGTCATTTGGCATCTCCCTTTGCAGCCCAGGGAGCTACACTCTATGTGACTTTGGAACCATGTTCGACTCATGGTAAAACCCCTCCCTGTACACAAGCGATCATTGATGCTGGAATAGGACGCGTCATCTATGGAGCCACAGATCCTAATCCTTTTCATCAAGGACGTGCAGATAAAATACTGAGTGAAGCTGGCATTGAGGTTGTGACTGGTGTTTTGAAAAAGGAATGTCAAGAGCTTAACAAATATTGGAATCATCGGATGCAAACAGGACTTCCTTGGGTGATCGCAAAATATGGAATGTCACTAGATGGTCGTATTTCCTCGTTTCCAGGTCGACGTTGGATTACCTCGGAAAAAAGTCGTCGTGATGCCATGCGCCTACGTGCTCAGGGCGGAGCGAATTTTGTAGGTGGTGGAACGATACGCCATGATGATCCTGCACTCACCATTCGCGGTCTTTCGAAAAAAAAGAAGCTCTTCTCTCAACCGTGGAGGATTGTCTGGAGTCGCTCTGGAGATATCCCTCGAAGCGCTCAAGTCTTAACTGATGCACAATGTGCAAAGACAATTGTTTTAAAACAGATGTCCCTGCACAGAGCTCTTCAAGATATTGGGGCACGAGGGATCAGCTCGGTCTTAATAGAGGGAGGGGGCTACACTTTAGGGGAAGCATTTGACCACCAACTCGTCGATGAAGTTCGTTTGTATGTTGCTCCAATTCTAATCGGAGGGCCGGTTTTAGCTGTGGGTGGAATGGGGCTTGGAGATGGAATATCCGGGTTAACGTCTGTTTCTTACAGGAGGCTCGGGGAAGATCTTGTGATTTCAGGATTAGTAAAAAATTTTCCACATAAGTCTCTACCTGAAAAATAAGAGGAAGATGAAGTCCTCCCCACCCTTTTCATGGTGTTCTTTTAGCCCGCATATTTCATAACGATTCTGCTGCTGCTTGCGAACACCTGATGGATACTGCGTTAGCTTCAAATTGCTCCTCGGGCAGTATGAAACATACAGCTGTCATCGCAATCCATCACTTTCCTTGTCTGCATCTGGCTTCCCGGCTTCCGTAGGTGATCGGTATGAAATATGCGGGCTAGCCCGGATATTTCATACTGAATCGTCATGAGGCGCCGTGCAAAGCTTATTAGTACAAGGCGGGCGAAGGATTGTGATGCCGGGCTGTATGTTTCATACCGCCCAAGTCACAATTCGAGACCAACGCAGTAATGATG
>JAIPKF010000041.1 GCA_021733705.1 Chthoniobacterales bacterium | reverse complement strand
CTTGCGAACACCTGATGGATACTGCGTCAGCTTCGAATTGCTCCTCGGGCAGTATGAAACATACAGGCGTCGTCGCAATCCATCACCCTCCTTGTCTGCATCAGGATTCGCGGCGCCTCGCGACGAACCAGTATGAAATATCCGGGCTAGTGAGATCTTGATGGTACTGTTGCTATTGTTTGTAAGATACGACCAGCAATCTTGTAAGGATCACCTTGAGAGTTGGGTCGGCGATCTTCGAGATAGCCTTGATAGTTATTATTGACAAATGCATGAGGAACTCGGATTGAAGCACCACGATTAGCAACACCATAATTAAATTTATCGATAGATTGTGTTTCGTGAAGTCCGGTGAGGCGTAAATGGTTGTCAGGACCATATACAGCAATATGTTCATTTTTATATTTATCAAAAGCAGTCATGAGCTTTTCAAAATATTCTTTTCCACCCTCTTCACGCATCTGTTTTGTAGAAAAATTACAATGCATTCCAGAACCATTCCAGTCGAGATCCTTGCCAAGCGGTTTGCAATGATATTCAACATCGACCCCATAGCTTTCTCCAAGGCGTTGTAAGAGGTAGCGGGCTACCCAGACTTCATCAGCTGCTTTTTTGGAACCTTTACCAAAAATCTGGAACTCCCATTGTCCTTTTGCTACTTCCGCATTAATTCCCTCGTGATGAATGCCAGCTGCTAAGCAAATTTCAAGATGCTCGTAGACCATTTGGCGTGCAATAGAGCCACTGTTGGAATAGCCAACGCCACAGTAGTAGGGGCCTTGTGGGCCTGGATACCCATCTTTAGGAAATCCAAGGGGACGCCCCTCATGATAAAGAAAATATTCCTGTTCAAAACCAAACCAAGCATCGGGGTCATCTAAAATCGTAGCTCGTGCATTAGAGGGATGAGGAGTTCCGTCGGGCATCATGACTTCACACATCACTAGATAAGCATTTTCCATGGTGACATCAGGATAGAGTGCTACTGGTTTTAACATACAATCAGAGCTTTTTCCTTCAGCTTGACGTGTGGAGCTACCATCAAAGCTCCACATCGGGATCTCTTCGAGCGTAGGCTCTTCTGAAAATTGTTTGACTTGTAGCTTGCTGCGAAGATTGGCAACGGGTTCATAGCCGTCAAGCCATATATATTCTAATTTGTAAGGAGTCATGAAGTGGAGAAGGTTTAAGGTGTTCTGTTTTTGTGTCGTGAAAAAAACGTGCGGCTACAATTCCGAAGCTTCCATTTTAAAAAAAAAAAATCATCTATCAAGTCACTTTTTAAATAGGTACGTTTAACCCGCATATTTCATACTGATTCTGCTGCGGCTTGCGAACACCTGATGGATACTGCGTCAGCTTCGAATTGCTCCTCGGGCAGTATGAAACATACAGCCGTCGTAAGACTTCATCGCTTGCCTTGTACTAATTAGCTTTGCACGGCGCCTCATAACAACTCAGTATGAAATATCCGGATTGACTTTACTTCAACTGGGGCTTTCCATTTTTGCTAAACGATGAAGACCGTCAAAGATACATTGAGATCTACTGTTCATCTCACTTTTGATGGGCGTGTCATCAAGGAATTTCGTGGGCCTCAGGCCCTCGAACGATTTCTTAATGAAGTAAAGGTGCTTCGTTATCTTGAATCAAAATCTTGTTTTTTCGTGCCCCGCCTCTTGGAAGTTGACGAATCACATTTAAAGATCGTGACCACAAGTTGTGGAAGTCGTGTCGAACATCTCGATGAAAAGAGACAAAAAGAGCTCTTTGAAGATCTTGAGAAATACGGAGTTCACCATGATGATCCTGATAAGAGAAATATAACCTATCGACAACAAGACGGGCGCTTCTGTCTCATTGACTTCGAATTTGCAAGCATTTTAGAAGAGCCGATTTGAGTACCAAACGCGTGTCAATATGATTGCTACTAGCCCGGATATTTCATACCGATCTACTGCGTAAGCCGGGAAGCCAGATGGATACTGCGTTAGACTCACATTTTGATTTGGACAGTATGTACACATACAGCCCTACATCAAAATGCTCGCCTGCCTTGCCCCATCAGCCTTCACGACCTCCTCGTTACGATCAGTATGAAATATCCGGGTTAATGAGTTTTTTTACTCTATCTATTTCTTTCTGGATCGATTCTTGTTCTCCATGATCAACTACAGAAATTGCCGGCATGCGTACTAAATGCACAGCTTTTCTTGATAGAAGTGACTCCTTTTTCTCCTCAAGATGAGCTAGTTCCTTTTTTAAATTTTCTAGACGACTCATCTTTTCATAGTTGCTTGATGAATCGTTGATTAAATGAGGTGATCCGGAAATTGACATAGGCGCTTCAGATTGGACACCTGATTCTACAGTATGATCTAAAATCTCATTAGGAAATAGCTCCGGGCTGAAAAAATCATTATGTGGATCTTTATCTAATGAAGCTTTCTCTGAACTTGAGGCGTTAACTTCTCTCTTTCTGGATGAAAGCTCTTCTATGCTCACGTTGAGATTAAATTCATCATCACAAGTGCTCTTTTCTTTTCCTGAGTTGTAAAAACGCTCTACATTTTTTTTATTTCCAAAAAAACACCTAATGATCATTCCATAAAAATTTTTAGGAGCAGAGGTAAGGACAAGATGTTTCTGATTATTAATCTGCTAAATCTCTGCATTGATGACGATGTCTTCTCTAGAAGCCTTACGAGTTGGGGTCATCGACCTAAATACTATTTTACTTGAAGGAGGATAGTTCTCTTTCATCTGAGCGATGTTTATCGAGTCATGATTAAAGAAGGAGTCGTAAATTTTTGAGCTGATTTCGTTAATATTCGTAATCATAAGGTTTTTTTGGTTTTTATTTGTTAATAAGATTGAGTGATCAGGTCTTTAGCAGAGGTCAATGCTCTTGGAAGGTCAGCTACTCCTGCTCCCCCACCGCGTGCTGACTCGGGAGTGCCACCTCCTTTGCCGCCAATAAGAGGGGCGATCGATTGGATGAGTTTACTAGCTGCGATCTTATTTCTGAAATGAGGAGAGACCGTAGCTATCAGTGAAACGGTTTTTTTTGAGTTTCCGGCAAGGAGCAAAACACCATCAAACCGGTTTTTTAGGGCTGCTGTGATGGCTTGTAAGCGCGTGGCATCTGCCTCTGGAAGAGTCGCAATAATTGTAGGAATAGTTCCCAGCATCATTACTTGGGATAGAAGAGAGGAAGCTTTTTCCTGTGCTATTTCTTGATGTAGTAATTCCATTTCTTTTTCAAGAGAGGAAATCTTTCCAAGAGTAAGTTCTAATTTTTTTTCTATTTCTTGTGTTGGGGTACGTAATATTGAAGCAATATGACTCAGGGTTGCTGCATTATTTCTTGAATTCTCATGGGCTGCAAGACCCACAACTGCCTCAATACGGCGAATACCAGCAGCAACGGCTCCTTCACTTAGAATGCGAAATTGGCCGATTTGACCGAGATGGCTTACATGGGTACCACCGCATAGCTCCATGGAGAATCCATTCAATGCCTCTATAGTTCCTCCAATTTGAACAACACGAACTTGGTCTCCATATTTTTCTCCAAAGAACTGCATGATTTCTGGTCGTTTTTTTACCTCTTCGTAAGGGATTTCCTGGCAGCTTACGGAATGATTTTTTAAAATCTCTTCGTTGATAAGAGATTCAATTTTCTCAAGCTGAGAAGAAGTAAGGGGGGTGCTATTAAAATCAAATGTTAGTTTTTCAGGTCCAACAAAGGAACCCTTTTGTTGGATGTTGGGTCCAACAATCTCATGTAAGGCCCAATGCAAAAGATGTGTGGCAGTATGATGGCGTTCTATGGAGCGTCGATAAGCTTCTGAGATTTTCAAGGTCCCTTTAGAATGGAGCTCTGGAGACTCCCCCTTGATGAGGTGGAGATGAAGAGCTCCCTGTTTTTGGGTATTAATGATGGGGTAGATTTTTCCATCTGTTTCAAAGGAACCAATATCACCGACTTGACCTCCCATTTCACCGTAGCAAACTGAACGATCTAAGATGAGCGCTGTGAGGCCCCCTGGAAGTGAAACGATTTCCAAAAGAGTGGCCTCTGTGCTGAGGTTTTGAAATCCGAGGAAATGGGTGGGTTCCGTTGTGGTCAGTGAAGTGACTTGGATAACCTCTTTTTTTTGTGCTGCACGAGCTCGAGAACGCTGTTCCTCCATGAGTTTTTCAAAAGCAGCATGATCAATGCTAAGGCCTCGTTCACGGGCAAGAAGCTCCGTGAGGTCCAAGGGGAAGCCTTGTTCATCATAAAGTCGAAATGCTACTTTTCCGGAAATTATTTTCTTATGGGCTGCCTCCTCTTCAAAAAGTGCTAATCCTTTTTCGAGCGTTTTGTGAAAAGCCTCTTCTTCACGGCGGAGGACTTCTGAGATTTTTTTTTCGTGAGTGAGTAGTTCAGGAAAGGCCTCTCCCATAATGGTTGCAAGAAGTGGAGCCAGTTTGTAAAAAAATGGTTGTTCAAAACCGAGGGTCCTTCCATAGCGAACAGCACGTCGTAAAATACGGCGCAGCACATAATGGCGATCGGAATTACCAGGTTCAATGCCGTCAGCAATAGAAAATCCGAGCGTGCGTAGATGATCTGCTATCACGCGAAAAGCAACATCGATTTTTTCTTTGTCCGTAACGGGAATGAGTAACCCTGTAGGAGAGCGTTGAGGGAGGGTGGATGAGTAGCGGTGTCCACTCATTTTTTCAAGAGCAGCAAAAATAGGATAAAAAAGATCTGTTTCGTAGTTGGAAATGAGGGCATTTCCAAATTCTTTGAAACAATCTGTTGCCTGCATGATGGAACAGATACGTTCAAAACCCATACCAGTATCGACATGGCACTGCTCTAAGGGAACAAAGGTACCATCGGTATTGGCGTTAAATTGGATAAAGACAAGGTTCCAAATTTCCATGCATTCAGCAGAACCCTTGTTGACAAGCGCTCCCTGTGTATCTCCATAGGGAGTCAGATCAACATGGAGCTCAGAGCAAGGTCCACAAGGTCCTGTCTCTCCCATCATCCAAAAATTATCTTTACGATTTCCAGGAACAATATGAATTTTTGGATCTAGGCCTACTTGAGAAAATAGAGAGGCCCATAAATCATAAGCTTCCTTATCGAAGCTAGCAGGATCACCTGGAGCAGGTTGATAGACTGTAGCATAAAGGCGCTGTGCAGGAAATTTCCAATGTTCAACAAGCAGTTCCCAAGCCCAATGAATCGCTTCTTTTTTGAAATAATCACCAAAGGACCAATTTCCTAGCATCTCAAAAAAAGTATGATGATAGGTATCGAGTCCTACATCCTCTAAATCATTATGTTTACCTCCGGCACGAATGCACTTTTGGGAGTTTACTGCGCGTGCTGGTGTAGATGGAAAGGTAGTTTTTCCTAGAAAGATAGGAACGAATTGATTCATTCCAGCATTCGTAAAAAGTAGGTTTGGTGATTCAGGAAGAAGACTCGATGAGGGAACGATGGAGTGCTGTTTGTTACGAAAAAAATCGAGAAAGGAATTCCGAATAGCAAATGAATTCATGAGAAGAAAAGAGTAGTCAAAGCGTTTGCCACTTGGCAAGAAGATGGGCTCTTGCCCCAAAAAAAATGGCACCGAATTACTTCGATGCCACTTAAAATCTTAAGTAGTTAAATTTTTTAAAAAGAGAGACGAAGTCCGACACGCGGTAATGCTTGGCTCAATGCAAAATTACCAGAGTTGCCGAAGAGCCAACGGCAGTCAGCAAAAAAACCGAGATTGCTCATAAAGCGCCATTCAATACCACCACCGACATTACCATCTCCTTGACTTGTTGGTCCCCATGTTGCTCCACCACCAACCATGGCATAGGGAGCAAGATTCCAGTTACAGATGGGATATCGAAAGAGAAGATCTGCTTGAAGGCTTGTATAAGCTTGAAGTCCATAAAAACCACTCATTCCAGGATTGTGTCCACTGCCTACGGAATCATCTACTCCAAGACCTAAATATTTTGAAAAGAAATAATTTACTCCTAAATTACCACCAAGTCCCTGTTTGCTCTCTCCTTTACTATAGCCAACCAAGCCAGCTGTGGAGCTATCAATCTGCCATTCATGAGCGTGAAAGCGGCAGTTATCATTGGAAACAACAACCTTTTTAGAAGAAACGGTCTCCCCTGCAAAGGAAAGTGAGGCTGTTAGAAATAGTGCTGTTAGAAGTGATAATACTTTATTCATAGAAGATTTTTAAGAAGTGATGACTATGTTGGATAAGTGTACAAAGTGCAAATGCAAAATATGAAAAAGTTAAAAAAAAACGGCACCGGAAAACCAGTGCCGTTTTAAGCTAAAATTAGTTTACTAAGTTAGAAAGCAAAACGTAGTCCTACACGTGGAAGAGCCATGCTGAATTGACCAGTGTTGTTAGCACCACCATAGAGCCAACGGCAATCAGCAAAGAGACCAACATTAGGTGTAACACGATATTCGATACCACCGCCAATGTTTCCGTCACCTTGAGAAGCAGTTCCCCAGCTAGCACCACCACCAACCATAAGGTAGGGAGCAAGATTCCAGGCGCAAATGGGATAACGAACAAGCAAGTCAGCCTGAAGGCTATCAACTGCTTGGCCACCACCATTGTGAGTTGGCCAGAAGCCACCAATGGAGTCATCCAGTCCTACACCGATAAATTTAGTGAAGAAGTAATTGATACCAAGGTTGCCACCTACACCACCACCACTTTTGTTGTTGTATATACCACCAGCACCAACAACAGATGTATCCACTTGCCATTCATTGGCACGGAAACGGCAGTCATCTGGAGCGACAACAACTTTTTTTGAAGAAACTGCTTGTCCAGCCATAGACACAGAGGCCGTGGCAAGAACTAGAGCAATTATTGATAATGTTTTTTTCATAGTTTATTGGTTTAAATAATTAAGAATGTACTGAGCGCCATCTCTGATAATTCAGATGAGGTGTCAAAGTCAATAGATAAATTTATTTTTTTAATTTTTATTGTGTGACTTTTGTACAGTAACTTTCTATTTTTCTTCTTCCTTTTTTTCTTCAAGAAGAGTCGCTGGGGGCACGAGGGTCGTTTTTTCAAGGGGCGAAATAGCTATGTCCTCTTTATCTGTGATAGGAATGGAAGCTTTTGGAAGTGTTATTTTACCTAATTCTGCAGAGTTAGGAAGTTCTTTCAGGGAACGCAGCCCAAAATGATCTAGAAATAATTGACTTGTTCCATAGAGAAGTGGTCTTCCTGGAATTTCAGCTCTTCCAACAATGTGAATAAGACCCCGGTCCACGAGTGTTTGAACGACACCATCCACAGCAACTCCGCGCACAGCTTCAACATCAGCTCGTGTGATCGGTTGTCGATAAGCAATGATAGCTAATGTTTCTAGTGCCGGTGCGCTTAATCGTGCAGGACGTGCTTCTGGAAAAAGTTGATGAAGCCATGGAGCAAAAGATGATTTTGTCTTAAGCTGCCAACCCGATGCTGTTTCGTATAATTCATAAGAACGATGAGAACTTAAAAGTTCTTCACGAAGAATTTGAAGGGCCTCCACGACTTCTTGTTCTGAAATAGGAGAGAATATTCCTGGAGCCTCTGATGGAAAAGCAGCAGCAGCAGATTTTATCAAGGAAACAAGCTCTTTTAGTGAAAGTGCCTTTTGCGAAGTAAAAAGAAGAGCTTCTACAATAGAAGAGAGGTTTGGTAGTTCGCTCTTATCAGCGAGTGGTTCGTTGTTCATGGAATCTTAATGGTTCATTATTAAAAAAATAATATGTTGGTTCGATGTTGATCAGCTTTTTTTCATGTTAAGTAAGCCAAATGCACTTCTATCCTGCATGAGAGGGCTTACTCAGGAGCAGAAAACTGGTCCTGCCGATCACTGTTATTTGAAGATTCCCTTCGTCGTTCGATCCAAATGACCCCACATTGAGTTTCTTGAAGAACAGAGAGATATTTCATTCTGATGAGTTCTAACATTGCGAGGAAGGTGACAACAAGTTCAGAGCGTGTGCTTGTGGTAGAAAATAATTCTTCAAATTTTATTCTAACTCCATGATCTAGTGCACGGGTAAGGTATTGGATGCGATCAGTAACGGTATAGGTTTCATCGTAGATTTCACCTAAGTGTTCCTCTTTTGCAAGGCGGTTCAGTGCTTTTTGAAAAGCATTTATTAAATCAAAAATGGAAACTTCGTTCAAAAATAATTTCTCTTGGGGGAGGGGACTCATGAGCATTTCATGGGTCGTTGAAGGGCGCGAAAAAATAGTAGTTTGATACTCTTCTTGATCTCGAAGATGAAGTGCTGCCTCTTTAAATTTTTTGTATTCAATAAGCTGTCGAATCAATTCCCATCGAGGATCATCTTCCTCTGTCTCTTCTTCAGGCATTTGCTGACTTTGCGGAAGGAGCGTACGACTTTTGATATAAAGAAGAGTTGCTGCCATCACCAGAAATTCTCCAGCGATCTCTATATTGAGAATTTCAAAGGCATCAAGATAGTCGAGGTATTGTTTAGTGATGTGTTCTAGAGATACCTCATAAATATCGACCTCATCTTTTTTGATTAAGTAAAGTAAAAGATCAAGGGGGCCTTCGAAAACGTCGAGATTTACTTTGTAACCTTCGATTTGAGATAGGGGTTTATTGTTCAGAGTTGAAAGAGCGCTCTGATTATCGTCATGGTGATCCATCTGTAAGATAAGATTATTTTTACAAATAAGGTACTCGGTGAGAGCGACGAAAAGAGGAGGCTTTGGGAAGCTGACTACGGCGAATCATATTTTCTGTCACCGTTCAGGTTTTCGATTTCAAACGAATGGTGGCCTTTGATTGATATTATTTGAGGCCACGTTTCATTGCTTCCTTAGCAACACGGAGTTTGTGTTTTTTTACTTCTGTTCGCTTTGTTTTATACTTGCGAAGCTGTTGTGAAAGTTTGTCTATTGTTAAATCTATAGCTGCATAAAGATCATCTTCGGCATCTTCAGCATGCACATCGGGTCCTGGAAGTGCTAAATGGATCTTGACCACATGACGTTTTTTCTTTGTTTCATCATGCAGCAAAACAATATGTGCTGCAATAATAGTGGGGGTCATGGTTTCAAGATGTTCAACTTTTTCACAAACATAAGAAAAAATTGCTGCTGTGAGTGTCATATGACGTGGGCTCAAGTGGATTTGCATAATTGATATTTATTGATGATGGAGTTGGAAAGAAGGAGCTTTTAAAACGTAATCTAGGATCAGATGCTCAGGAATGATGTTTTTTGACAGCGCCTCGATGATCATATGTTCCCATTGATGTCTTTTGTGTTTGCGCGATGTTTTGTGAGATCAGGTACCAAAGGGCTGCCCCCAGCAATAGGGAGCATAGTTTTTCTTTCCAGTGGTGAAGAAGTAGCTGCTGCATTTTCAGGAATAATAAGTTGGCTAAGTCGTTCTCGAAGTTGCTGCTCATTGAGGTGACGATCAATGGATCCTCGATAACAAAGAGAAACATAACCTGTTTCTTCAGAAATGACGAGGACGATAGTATCAAATTCTTCACTGAGTCCCAATCCAGCTCGATGACGTAGTCCTATCGTTCGATCTAAATCATCTCGTTGAGAGATTGGGAAAATACAACCAGCTCCCACAATACGATCGTTGCTAATAATAACCCCACCATCGTGTAAAAGTGTTTTAGGGTGAAATAAGGTCACAATCAGTTCTTTTGAAAGTAGGGCATCTAGTTTAACGCCAGTTTCAACAATAGCATTGAGGTCCATGTCACCTTCAAGTGCAATGAGAGCTCCGAATCCTTTATTGGAAAGATCAAATGCAATGGATGTCAGTTCTTCAATGGTCTCACGATGTTGCAATGCAGAGGTAAATAAGCGATGAATGCCAAGTTCATTAAAGGCGCGGCGTAACTCCGGTTGAAAAATAATGACCAATGCAATGACCAAAAAAGCAGAGATGCTTTTCAATAACCAACTCAGAACGACAAGGTTCAGCTCCTGGGAAATGAAAGTAAGCACCACAAATGTTAAGGTAACCCAAATCAAAATTTGGGCTCCTTGAATACGCTTTAAATAGAGATAACTATAGTAAAGGAGTATTGCTAAAATGAGGATCTCAAGTCCAGAGGTCCAATTATCCTGAAAAAAGAGGATCAGTTTTAAGAATGATTGTAAGAGAAAATGGAGAGCATCGGTTAATGGCTGTAGGTTCATAAGGTATCTGTTTTCTTTAACGTAAATCTTTTAGCCCGGATACTTCATACTGAAGTGTCATGAGCCGCCGTGCAAAGCTTATGAGTACAAGGCAAGTGAAGAATTGTGATGCCGGGCTGTATGAGTCCCTACCGCCCCAATCACAATTCGAGACCAACGCAGTAATGATGAGCTTTCCACAAGCTGGAATAGATTTAGTATGAAATATCCGGGTTAGCCCGCATATTTCATACCGATCACCTGCAGAGGCCAGGATGTCAGATGGATGCTGCGTTGATCTCGAAGTCTTCCTCGGGCAGTGTGTACACACACAGCCGTCGTCAGACTTCATCGCTCGCCTTGCCCCATCAGCCTTCGCGGCCTCCTCGTCACGATCAGTATGAAATATCCGGGCTAGAGCTGCCATACTTTTTCGATTGTT
>JAIPKF010000040.1 GCA_021733705.1 Chthoniobacterales bacterium | reverse complement strand
CCGGGAAGCCAGATGGATGCTGCGTTAGACTCACATTTTGATTTGGACAGTATGTACACATACAGCCCGGCATCAAAATGCTCGTCTGCCTTACCCCATCAGCCTTCGCAGCCTCCTCGTCACGATCAGTATGAAATATCCGGGTATAGTTTCTAAAAATTTCTTATGAAGAAAATGAATCTGTTACTTCTAGTTTTTTTCACGCTACTCATTCTTGGCACAGCCCTTTTTTTTGGAATAAGAGAATTTTCTTCTTACTGCAAAATAAAATCGAATGCTCTTTTTGAGGAAATAATTTGGACCCGCCCGGATATTTCATACTGATCGTGATGAGGAGGACGCGAAGGCTGATGGATTACGACGACGGCTGTAGGAGTCCCTACCTCCCACCTCAATAATAATTCGAGATCAACGCAGTCATGATGAACTTTCCACAAGCCTCATGACGATCCAGTATGAAATATCCAGGCTCATCCAAGTAGCCTCAACTAATGTCTAGAGAGTCTTGAAAGGCACTCCCGATCAGGATTTTTTTCCATTTTATGGAGCACAAAAAAGAAATCTTATTCTCCTAAAATCTTTTTTAACAAAATTTCTCCAGCAAGCCCAGGATTCGCTTTTCCTTTAGAAAGCTTCATGACTTGCCCTTTGAGGAAGTTTAATGCAGCTTCTTTGCCGGCTTTAAAATCTGCAACTACTGCTGGATTCGCTTCAATGACACTGTCGCAGAAGCCTTCGATTGCACCACTATCACTAACTTGTTGTAATCCTTTTTCTTGAACAATAGATGATGGGCTTTTTTGACTGATCATCATTTCTGAAAAAACCTCTTTCCCTTGACGACCACTTATTGTTCCTAGCTCAATCAAAGAAGTCAATTCCACGAGCGCCTCTGGGGTAACAGGCGATTCTATAATGCTTATGGAGGCAGCCCCTAAGGCACTCAAAAGATCATTAATGATCCAATTAGCAAGAATTTTGGGCCTAACTTTTTGAGAGGAGAGACGAATGGCTTCTTCAAAGTAAGTCACAAGAGCATGATCTTCGGTAAGGACTGCTGCATCATAGGGGCTTAATTCATAATCATTGATGAGACGAGTACACTTTGCTTGTGGCAATTCGGGCATTCTTTTTTTTGCTATGGCCATCAGCTCTTCCGTATGGATAGGAAGCAAGTCAGGATCGGGAAAATAGCGATAGTCATGGGCTGATTCTTTAATGCGCATCAATGTTGTTTCACCGCGATCATCGTCCCAACGCCGTGTTTCTTGGGAGAGTTTTTCTCCCCGTGAAAGAAGGTCCATCTGACGCTGAATCTCAAAGGTTAAAGCACGTCGGACACCGCTGATACTATTGAGATTCTTTAATTCAATTTTTGTTCCAAATTCTTTTTGATCCACAGGACGCACAGAGACATTCACATCGCAACGCATCTGTCCTTTTTCCATGTCAGCATCACTAATGTTACCATAAATTAAAATTTGGCGAAGAGCGTTGAGGTAGGCAAATGCTTCTTCCGGTGAAGTGATATCGGGTTCTGAAACAATTTCAATAAGAGGAGTTCCAGCACGATTAAAATCGATCCCACTGGTTGATTCGAAATGAAAACTTTTAGCAACATCTTCTTCAAGGTGGATACGAGTAAGGCGAATCTGTTTTTCTTGAGCAGTTTCAGTTTTCTGAATCTCTTTAGGATAAGCGCGCTCATGAAGAGGAACAGAACCGCCGAGACACAATGGTTTATCAAACTGTGAAATTTGATAATTTTTTGGCATGTCAGGATAAAAATAGTTTTTCCGGTCAAATTTACAAATAGGGGGAATCTCACATGAAAGCATGAGGCCAGCTAATGTTGTTAGATAGAGCGCTTCATGGTTAATCACTGGGAGTGCCCCAGGATGTCCTAAGCACACGGGGCAGAGATGGGTATTGGGTTCAGCCCCATATTCCACAGGACAAGAACAAAACATTTTTGTTTTGGTTTTGAGCTGAGCATGAACTTCAAGTCCAATAGTGACAAGGTAAGGAGGATTTTTTTCTAAGTGCACGGATTTTGAAAAAAAAAATTCTTTTCTGTAAAATAGTCACATTGCTTTGACCATAAGTACAACGATTGCAGGAACGAGAAGGATAACCGGTAATAGTCTTGGAGTCTAGCCCGCATATTTCATACTAAATCTATTACTGCTTGTGCAAAGCTCATCATTACTGCGTTGGTCTCGAATTGTGATTTGGGCGGTATGAAACATACAGCCCGGCATCACAATCCTTCGCCCGCCTTGTACTAATAAGCTTTGCACGGCCCCTCATGACGATTCAGTATGAAATATGCGGGCTAGCTCGGATATTTTATGCTCCTCTTAAAGTCACAGCTTTTGTCGAAGTAAGATAGATGGCATCTTAATAATGATCATTTATACTATCCTTATCTTGTTTACAGGCCTGATTAAGAACTGCAGAGAGATCAAAGGATTTGAGTTGCTGCCATAAGATAGGATCGCTTAAGGCTTGCTGCACATTTTTATTTTCAACAAGAAGAAAAAGATTTCCCGAAGAAATGGCTTGTTGGACTTGCGGATCATAAAGCATTTTTTTCATGAGGGGATGCGCTAAAAGCTGTTGAGTTTTTGGAGCATTCATAAAGCGCATAAAAGCTTTGTGATCCTGAAGCAGCATGATGCTTTTTTTTGTGTTTTCATAGAAAGCAGAAGTAAGAGGATCTACTTGAACAAACCAGACTCCGAGTGGACCAAGCTCTAGTGATTTTTTAATGCGCACTAGGTTACAGGCTAATGGATCACTCACCGTAGAAAGACCTTGTTGTTGTGCTTTTAAAAGTCGCATCTCTCCTACAAGGCCCAAACTACGTATTACAGAAATAGTCCCCCAAAGAAAAAAGAGCCCAAACAATAACCCCCAACAGGCTCCTCCAATACCAAAGAGGGCTCGAAAAAAACCATGATAGTGATTCGTTTTTTTAAAAAGGAGTGCTGATAAAAAACTAACAAGGAAGTAAATGATGACTCCTGCCATAACTCCTACTACTGAGGAAATCAGGGAGGAAGAGGTATGAAATAAAAAAATAAAAAGTGTGCTCAGTGTTGCTACTATTGCCGAACCTGCAAACCAAGCAACAATGAGTGCTATAAATTTTAATAATCCTCGGAAAAAACCGAGCTGCCATCCTTTCCAAACTTCAAAAAGAAGCCAGAGAGCAGCAGCTATACAAATGATTATCTGCCACTCTGAGGAGGAAAGAATTATAGTAGAGGCTAGAGGGAATCTCATTTTGAGATACTACGTTAAAATATAGTTGTGATCCTCACACCGTCAGTTCCTCATGAGTCACAGCATTGGAAATAACAAATTTCTCCAAGTGAATAGTGGGATCAGAACGAAATGTGAGGCAAGCAACATAACGACGTTGAATGTCAGCTAAGAGTTGATCATCTTCATGACGCAAGCGATGGAGTAGATCCGGATGAACAGTAACTTTAAATTCATGAATGTCATCCTGATGCCGTTTCATCAAAGTATGCAGAGCACGTTGCAATTCCACGCTCATCGTCATCACACTTTTAATAATACCTTTGCCCCCACAGTAAGGACAGTGAGTGTAGCGTGAGCTTGAAATGCTTTCCTGGGCACGCTGACGGGTCATTTCCATCAATCCCAATGCAGATATTGGTAAAACGTGGGTGCGAGCTTTATCTCGCCTGAGTCGTTCCTTCATACGTTGGTAAACAGCCTGCTGATCTTTCCGGCTTTTCATATCGATGAAGTCACAGACAATAAGCCCTCCAATATTTCTGAGTCGAAGTTGACGAGCAATTTCATCGACTGCTTCAAGGTTTGTTTGAAGCAACGTCTTTTCCATATCTTTGCTCCCTTTATTGCGACCAGTATTGACATCGACCGTTATCATTGCTTCAGTTTCATCAATGACAAGATAGCCTCCACAAGGAAGCCAGACCTGACGTAAAAAGGCTTTGTCAATCTGTTCTTGAACCCCAAAATGATCAAAAATCGGCTTTGCTCCGCTGTAATAATGAATAAGCTTGCGAGCACGTTTTGAAATAGGTGCCACTAATGACTGCATTCTCTCTGCCTCACCAAGGTCATCAATATTAACCTCATCAACAGTATCAGTAAGAAAATCGCGTACCGTACGGGCAATCAAATCTGGCTCTAGCATCAAGGTGCTTGCAGCAGGTTTTGTTTTCATCCCCTCTTCCACACAATTCCATTGATCCAATAAAAAATGGAGATCACGGACAAAAAAACGGGCCCGTTGCCCCTCCCCTGCAGTTCTAATAATAATCCCCATACCCTCTGGTAATTCTAAATTAGTAAGAATATCGCGGAGACGTAGTCGCTCTTTCGGATCTTCAATTTTACGGGAAATTCCACATTGATCATTAAATGGCATGAGGACCATATAACGGCCCGCAAGGCTGATATTAGTAGTGACACGTGGTCCTTTAGTTCCAATGGGTCCTTTTGTTACCTGCACCATTACTTCGGAGCCAACAGGATAAATTGATGGAATATCTTTAGCCGTAATTTTTTTCTTGGATTGTTGAGTTTTGCCTCGATGAACAGCCTCTATACCACTATCAAGAGCTGCTGGTACAGCATCCCAAAAATGCAAGAAGGCATTTTTTTCAAAACCAATATCAACGAACATCGCCTTCAATCCATGTTCGATATTACGAACCTTTCCTTTAAAAATACCAGCTACGATATTTCGATCGCTATCACGTTCAATAGAATATTCTTCGAGCAGACCATCTTCCATGAGGGCCACTCGTTTCTCGAGCTTTTCAGAGCTAATAATGAGTTTAACTCTTGGTCCGTTTTTCTTAACGCCTAAAAAACGTTTTACAGTATCGATAATATTCAAAGTAGTAAGGGCTGTTATCAAACAGCAGTTGAAAGTGAAAATTTTTGAGATTCTTAAAAATTGGAAAGCTAAACATATGCAAGTGAGCTCTGTCCAAACGAGTTCTTTATGGTAACTCGAGTTTCTAGTAAAGTGAACTGTTTTTGAGAAAAAGCGGTGATGAATTTTTAGAAACAGATCAGATCATCTCCTCCAAAACAGAAGCAGCCAGTCATAATCTACTTTCAGCCATCGGAGCATTTTTCAGATAGTCTTGTCGATGACCTGTAATTTTTAAGCAATATTACTAAAACATTAATTTTTAGGAGCAGCTGATCTGCCTCCTCCTAAGAATTTGAAAAACTTTTGAAGTCCTCCTTGATTTTGAGGTCTGTTTTTGACGTGACCTCGTGCATCGGCATCTTCACTGATATCAGGAGTTGGAACATTCTCCCGAGAAGAAGAACTTGTTGTAGGAGCATCTTCAACTGGAGAATCTCCAGGTTCTTTATCAGGTCCATAGGAAGAAGGGTTTGATTTTGTGAAATCGATACTTGAGATATGCTTGAAATCTCCAACAGCAGGAGCTAAGGGTGCTAATTTCACCTCTTTCCCTGCTTCCATTGCAAAAATTTCTTCTAAAACCCTTGAAGCAAGGGGTGCTGCCACAGCTCCTCCTGACTTAGCACCTTGAACAAGCGCAATAACAACATACTTAGGATTTTCATAGGGGGCAAAACCGATGAACCATGTGTGATTATCCTTATTATGACCTCTCCAAAATTGAGCTGTTCCCGTTTTTCCTGCTACAATGTTTTTTTCTAGACGTGCTTTTCGTGCAGTCCCACCATCTTCGTTGACTACTTTCCACATACCGAGACGCACTTGTTCAATTTGCTCATCGGTAAACCCGCCTTCCTTTTTAAAGTTACTTCGAATTTTTGTAGGCTCCTCTTCAAGAAGAGTCCCATCCTGAGCAACAACTTTTTTTACAAGTCGAGGTTGATAATAGATTCCTCCATTGGCTACGGTAGCACCTACAAGGCCCATCTGTATTGGTGTCGTCAACACAAAACCTTGACCAATTGCAACATTGGCCGTGTAACCAGCACTCCAGCGCTCCTGAGGTGCATTTGCTGCTAACCACTCAGGTCCTGGCAAGACTCCTGCTGCTTCATTATTAAGCGGCAATCCAGTTTTTTGACCAAGGCCAAGCATTTTTCCAACAGAATCGATTTGATCAATTCCTGCTGCATTTCCATATTGATAAAAAAAAGCATTACATGATTTTTTGATAGCATCACTGAGATGCAGCTTCCCATGTGGAGGAAGTGGTGGCTTGGCAGTGAGGACCCAACACTTCATAAATTTGTCACCATACTGGACTCCTCCCGTACAAGTAAAATCATGATCCCCAATCCCAGCACGAATACCAGCAAAGGAGGTGCAAAGTTTGAAAATAGAGCCTGGAGCATACGCACTCAAAGCACGATTCGTTAGGGGATCTGTTTCATCGCGAACGAGCACTTCCCAATCTTTTTTGGAAATGGTGGGAACAAATTTATTTGGATTAAATGAAGGAACCGAAGCCATTGCTAAAATATCTCCATTATTGGGATCAAGCACAACGATAGCACCGCGTCCGACAACACGTAATGATTGTTCTGCGATATATTGAATGCGTGCATCAATAGTTAGATAAACATTAGCTCCCTGTTTTGGCTTGATCTGCTCCTCTTCTTTTTCAATTCCACCGTGAGCATTACGCTGGAGGATACGCTGACCTGGTGTCCCCCGTAATACTTTGTCATATGCCAACTCAATCTGCGCTTTACCAACAACATCTGGCTCGTAAAAATTAAACTGACTAGCCTCCTTCGAATCAATTTCAGTAGGCCATCCCACATAGCCAAAAAGATGCGCTGCAAGGGATCCATAAACGTAGTTTCTTACTGGCTTGAGCGTGACATTCACGCCCGGTAAATCGAAATTGTTTTCGCAAAAACGTGCCATCGTTTCGAAATCAATATCTTTTCTGTAAGAAAAGGGAACCTCTTTATTATTGCGATATTGAAGCTGTAATTTTCGAGTATTATAATCCCCAGCTAAGCCCAATTTTTCAAGACGAGGAATCACCGATGTCTGGACTATTTGCACAATATCTGCCTCTTCTTTATTAATAGGCATTCCATGGTCCAAGGCTCTGTATGTCACCATTGGCAAGGCCCCCTCTTTTTCTTTGTATGCTCTGACGATATCAGGCAAATAAAGATCTACTTGAAGGCTAGCCCGATTTTCCACAAGGGGAATCCCATTCCGATCAAAGATTTCTCCCCTTACGGCAGGAATACGTACCGTTAATTCAGAACTACCTTTAATTTTTGTCTTGTACTGATGACCGCAAATAATCTGAAGATACCATAGCCTCACTATCAAAACGAAAAAAATAGCAACAGTAATACTGCCTAAAACTAAGATCTGACGGTGGGAAGCTGCCTCTTCTTTTTGTACAATCATTCTTAATTAGAGTGGAGCTAGGTAATTCGTGCAGACCTGTTTGGGGGGAGAGAGCAAAAATTGCAAACATCCATAGAAGAAAGGAGCTAGGATAAATGAGATTCCTGCTGCTAAAAGACTCACTATAAATACATCCCCAGTGATAAAAAAATTTCCTCTTGAGAACGTTAGAAGAAAAAACTCTCCCAAAAGAAAAGTAGCGGTGCACAATCCGGTCCCTAAGGTATGAAGTTCCCAACGAATACCATCAGTTAAATCACTGACACATTGGAGTACAAGAGCCCATAAGGTAAAAAATAATATAAACCAACCGAGTCGAATTTCAACATGCTGATCGTAAATTTGCATCACAAGTAACCCCTCTAACAAACCTGTAATAAAACCAAAAAAAAGGGCACCAGAAAAAGGAAGCACTAATGCTGCAAAACAAAAAATAATCGTAAAGAGGATGAGATGAACTTGCCCCAGAAATGGTATAAAAGGGAGAGTAGCTTCTAAGGCCATGGTTAATAGCAGCAACACCAGAAGAAAAAGAAAAAGTGGAAGAGGTTTCATTCTTAAGAAGCTCAGGGTTGAATAGTCAAGAGCATGCTAGATTTATCGTCTGGAGTAGAAGCTTCCCTCTGGCTTTGCTTTCACTCCTTAGCTCCAACAATGACAAAGACATGCTCCAGATTGCTAAAATCAACAGTCGGTTCTAAAATAGCTTGTCCATCGAGTTCACGAAGACAAAAACTTTTTACAGTGCCAACTTCAATACCAGATGGGAAAATACCACCACTAACTCCAGCTGTGTATACTATTTGTCCAGCTTGTAAATTGGCTAATTTATTTAAAAAATTGATTTGCAACTCTCCCGTTGGAATACGCAAACCACTACAGATTCCTTGATCTGAAGTGCCTTGGACTTTGGAAGCAATATTACAATTTTCATCAGTAATGAGAACAATTGTTGAAACACCTGGTGTGACGACGCTTGTTTTACCGACAAGGCCATTCTCAGTAATAACTGCCATATCAGGAGCAATACCGTTACGAGATCCTCTATCAATTTTAAAACTATTCCACCATGTAGAATTATCCCGGGCAATAATCGTTGCTGGTACTAGCTGAAATGCTGACTTTTCACGATAGTCTAAGGCTTTTCGTAACTCATTATTTTCTTCTTCAGCAGAGCGTAGAACTAAATTTTCTGCTTCAAGTTGTCTATTTTCTGACAGGAGTCTGCTATTGGCTTCTTCGAGCTGACGCAAATTCATTCGATGTTGGGTAATTTCATCGATATTTTTTTTAACAAGCGCACACGAATAAAAAACAGGAGAAATAAGAGTGAGCAGTTTCTCTTGAGCTATCTTAAGTCCAGAAACATTTAAGAATGAAAAAAAAATAGCACCAACAAGAAGAGCTATAGCGATAAATGTTCGGGAGCGAGGCATGATCGTTCTAAAATGATAGAGCCATAAGTGAAGGGTGATGAGCTTCCCCTAATGATAAACTCACAATGGATGCCGGGCTGTATGAGTCCCTACCATCCAAATCAAAATGAGAGTCTAGCGCAGCATCCATCTGGCTTCCCGGTTTCCGTAGTAGATTAGTATGAAATATGCGGGTTAGGTTCTTTTTTTGAAATAAAATCACTGTATCAAAAATTTGAGAAGTTAATCTACAATCACGAAGAAAGCTCTTTATCACACTCTCCGGCTAGAGCACTACGTTCTCATTCGATCTTGTGAAGCAACTGCACGTAAAAAAGCAATTTCTTGAAGAGCTCGTCCGGTCCCTTCCACAACAGCACTCAGAGGGTCTTCAGCAACATGTACTGGAAGCCCAGTCTCTTCAGCAATAAGCTTATCAAGACCACGGAGCAGGGCTCCTCCGCCTGCAAGAACAACACCATGATCAACTAGATCAGCTGAAAGTTCAGGAGGACAACGTTCCAGAGTGATACGAACAGCATTAACAATAGTAGAGACCGGTTCCATGAGTGCATCACGAATTTCTTGAGATGAAATATGAATAGTCTTAGGGAGACCTGCCACTAAATCACGACCCTTGACATCCATTCCCATCTCTTTTTCCAAAGGATATGCAGAACCAATCTGTAATTTAATATCTTCTGCAGTGCGCTCTCCAATAAGAATATTATAGGTACGTTTAATATAATTGGTAATGGCCTCATCGAGCTCATCACCAGCAACACGTACACTACGACTAAAAACAATGCCTGCTAATGATATGATAGCAACTTCCGTTGTCCCTCCACCAATATCAATAATCATATTAGCTGCTGGATCAGTCACTGGAAGACCAACACCAATAGCCGCCGCCATTGGTTCTTCAATTAAAAAAACCTCTCTCGCTCCAGCATGCAAAGCAGAATCTTTGACCGCACGTTTTTCAACTTCAGTAATGCCACTTGGAACTGCAATCACTACTCGAGGTCGAATGAGACGTCGTGAACTATGAGCTTTTGTAATAAAATGGCGCAACATTGCTTCGGTTATTTCAAAATCAGCGATAACTCCATCTTTTAAAGGACGTATCGCTGTGATGTTGCCAGGGGTTCTTCCAAGCATCCTCTTTGCTTCATCGCCTACTGCAAGAACCTGTGTTGTTCCTGCTTTTACTGCAACAATAGAAGGCTCCCTCAACACAACACCATGGTCTTTCAAGTAGACAAGAGTATTTGCAGTACCTAGATCGATTCCAATATCAGTGGAAAAAACACCAAAGAATTTCGTAAGAAGTTTTGAGAAGAGGCTCATGGAAAAATGAATTTTATTTGTACAAATGGAATGAAATTACCTGTAACTATAGAACTTTAAAAGATGACTATAAAATAAGCGAGAAGCAAGCCTTCCTTGATCTCTATTTTAACACGGATGTTTCATACTGATCGTGACGAGGAGGCCGCGAAGGCTGATGGGGTTAGGCAGGCGAGTATTTTGATGCAGGGCTGTATGTGTACATACTGCCCAAATCAAAATGTGAGTCTAACGCAGCATCCATCTGACTTCCCGGCTTCCGTAGTAGATCGGTATGAAATATGCGGGTTAAGATGATTAATCTGAAAAAGAAACTGATGATGAACTTGTGTTCGAATATTTCATACTGATCGTGACAAGGAGGCCACGATCGGTATGAAATGTCCGGGTTAACCCGCATATTTCATACTGGTTCGTCGCGAGGCGCTGCGAATCCTGATGCAGACAAGGAAGGTGATGGATTGCGACGACGGCTGTATGTTTCATACTGCCCGAGGAGCAATTCGAAGCTGACGCAGTATCCATCAGGTGTTCGCAAGCCGCAGCAGAATCGGTATGAAATATGCGGGTTAACACAGTATCTATCTGCCTTCCCCGCTTACGCAGGTGATTGGTATGAAATATTGGAGGTAGGAGTAATAAGAGTTGTTTTTTGGAATTCAATTTTTTATTTGCTCTTCGATATAACAATACAGTTGACTCAGTTTCATCACATGAGCAGATCGAGTAGTCCTCTCTCC
>JAIPKF010000039.1 GCA_021733705.1 Chthoniobacterales bacterium | reverse complement strand
AGCCCTGCGTCAAAATACGTGTCTGCGTTGACTCGCTCGCTCCCGCTTGTCTCGCCCTTTCAGGGCTTCCTAAAGGCAGTTTTCCCCCCGGTCTCCCGACCGCCGGTGGTGCTCCATCAGCCTTCGCAGCCTCCTCGTCACGATTAGTATGAAATATCGGGGCTTCGGGCGTAGTGACATTATTGGAGAAAGAGGATACTTCTCTATTTTTCCAGTCGCAATAGCACTCCGAAGATACAAGGGAAATGAAGGGTAAGCTGCTCTCCTTATTTTCTAGGGGGGTGAGATAGAAATAATCTCCTGGAATTCCAAGCCGTAGGATCTGATTGATTCCTTCTCCCATCTTAAGCTCATAGAGGTGATCTGTATCACTAGGGGCGATGCTATTAAGATACGAAAGGTATTCATCAGTAGTGATTGTTTTTTCTTCACGGGTAACAGAACTGAGCACTGGAGAGATCCCTAGTCCTAGTAAAAGAGTACCCAAAAAAATAATTGTGGTAAGATGTATCCTTGGAAACATGATCATTCTCGTTTCGAAATAATAGGGAATGATCTCACCTTACAACATCTTGAGATGTTGGCGGAATAAAAGGTATAGGAAAGCCTTTTGGCAATCGTTGAACCTTGCCCACAGGCATTTTGACAAAAGCCAAAGATTGATTGCAGTTTACTAAAAGCACCCTATCAGAAGGACGGTGGATTTTAAAATGACACCAAAAACGTGCTGAGCTTACTTCTCCAATCCAGCTTTCAACTTCTAAGAGATCACCTAAAAGAGCAGGGTATCGATAGTCAATTTCAGTACGGAGGATTACTGGAAAAATAGAGGTTTCTTTCATGCTAGCCCAATCCATTCCATATTCTAATGCTAGTAGAGTTCGAGCTGCTTCAATAAATCGAAGGTAAGCAATATTGTGAACAACCCCAGCGGCGTCTGTGTCATAAAACATAACACTTATGGGTGTCTTCATTGGATTCTGTTCTGAAAAAAGAGTGCTGTTGTGTTGAGTGCTCATAGAGAGGAAACGATTTCTTGAACCAATCCATTGACAATAAGAAGTTCTCGATCACCGCGTGATGCAAGAACAGGATCGTGAGTCACCGCAATCAAGGTGCGGCGATCTTGCTGAGTCATTTCTAAAAGAAGATCAATAATGGTAGCTCCAGTGGCCGCATCAAGATTTCCAGTAGGTTCATCAGCAAAAAGAATCGTAGGATCATTCATTAAAGCACGGGCAATGGCAACCCTTTGTTGCTCCCCTCCGCTGAGTTGAGAGGGAAGGTGATTGAGTCGATTGCCCAGTCCCACGCGGTCTAGCAGATCTTTTGCTTTAGCAGCATGTGGCTTTCCTAGAACCATTGCAGGAAGATGTACATTTTCAAAAGCTGTTAACTCGGGTAATAAAAAATAGGCTTGAAAGACAAATCCCATACGCTCATTACGAAGAAAAGAGAGAAGATTGTGTTTCATTTTAAAAAGAGGATGGCCCTCAAAAATAACTTCACCAGCACTGGGTCTCTCAAGTCCTGCAAGGGTATAGAGTAAGGTTGACTTGCCTGCTCCAGAAGCACCACGAAGAAAAAGCACCTCTCCTTTGGCTACTTCTAAATCGATTCCACGAAGGATTTCAAGCGAGCATTTCCCAAGTCGATATGTCTGGCGTAGTCCGTGTGCTGTAAGATGAGGAAGAGAAGACATGAGAGATCGGTATTAGGTGGATGGCACTAGCCCGAATATTTGACACTAAATCTAGTGCAGCTTTTAGAAAGCTCCATGGCTGCTGCGTTGGCATTACATTGTGATTTAGGGGGTAGATACAGATACGGATCAACATCACAATGCTTCGCTCGCCTTGTATTAATAAGCGTTGTGCAGTACTTCATGACACTTCAGTATGAAATATTCGGGCTCAATAACTGCATGATAAGTTTCAATACGCTTTTAAGAAAAAAAGATTCAGTAATTCTATTCATAATGAATTATCCTTACTTGCTTTCAAACCATCTTCTTCAGAGCGCAAACGCCTTCCTAAAAGTTCTTTGATAGCCGATTGTGGAGACTTTCCTTGATCCAGAACAGCAACTACCTCGTCGATGATAGGAGTATCAACTCTTAGCTTGCGAGCACATTCTTGAGCACTACGAGCTGTAAAGAGCCCCTCTGCAATCATCGTCATCGAGCGTTCGATTTCTAATGGAGATTTTCCTTGAGCGAGTTGCCATCCAAATTGATGATTGCGGCTTTGTGGGCTAAAGCACGTTGCCATCAAATCGCCGATGCCACTAAGGCCACTAAAAGTCTGAGGACGTCCTCCCATAGCAACACCTAGTCGTGTCATTTCTGCTAAAGCACGTGTTACAAGTCCTGCTCGAGCATTCTCACCCATGCCTAGTCCGTCAGAGACTCCAGTGGCGATAGCAAAAATGTTTTTTAAAGCCCCTCCTAATTGAATGCCAGCAACATCGGTGCTAGTGTAAGCACGGTAGTGTGTTTGATGAAAGATCGGCTGAAGTAATGCGAGATGAGATTCTTCTCTGCTTCCAAGAACCCCTGCTGCAGGGAGTCCACGAGCTGTCTCTCCCGCTAAATTAGGACCTGATAAAACAGCAATAGCGGCAGTAGGTATCAGTTCTCCAAGGATATCACTCATGAGTTTTCCACTCGTAGGCTCTATCCCTTTAGTACAACTAATAAGTGTTTTGCTTGAGGAAGAGAGCATGTAGGGAGCTAGAGAGTGAGCAACAGAACGAAAAAACTTGGAGGGAATCACAAAAAAAATGATTTCTGCTTCGGAGGCTTTTTCAAGGCTCGTCGTGCAGTTAATGTTTTCAGGAAATGGGATGCCGGGTAAATAACGAGCGTTGAGGCGTGAATCTTGGATGATTTGAAGATGAGTGGCATCGTGTCCCCAGAGAGTCACATTTTTACCAGCACGCGCAAAAATAAGTGCAAGAGCGCTTCCCCAGCTTCCGGCTCCAATAATACTAAGAGATGGTAAAGAGTGTGAGGGTGACATGATCTTATTTTTTGGGATTTTTAGATTTAAAGCGTGGTTCTGTTCCTGCAAGAAGTCGCTTCATGTTTCCGCGATGACGCCAGAGAACTAAGCCTCCCATGAGGAGGGAGAGAACGACAGAAAGCCAATCTCCTGTAAGCCAGAGAGGCCAGTCATGAAAAAGATGACCACATAGATAAAACAGAATCACCGTTGTTGGAAGCATGATTGAAGCCACGATCGAAGCAATAGAGACATAGCGTGTGATCATAAAAAAAAGAATCCAACTTCCTACGCAAAATAAAAAGGATCCTGGAAACATTCCCACAATAATTCCTGCTGAGGTTGAAATTCCTTTCCCTCCACGAAATTGAAGCCAGATAGGAAAACTGTGTCCTAGTAACGCTGCTAAGGCAGCAATAGCGCCTGGAGCGGAGTGGGGGCTTATAGGAACACTACTACTCCAGAGCATTGCTATAAAAACAGGAAACCACCCTTTTAAAAAATCGATAGCAAAGACGCTGTATCCCCATTTTTTATTGAGCACACGCATCACGTTAGTAGCACCAATATTACCACTTCCATGAAGGCGTATATCGATACCACAACAGAGCCCTGCCAAATATCCTGTAGGAAAAGAGCCGACCAAATAGGCTCCTAATGCGATAAAAAGAAGGGGAACGAAAAAATTCATGATTGTCAAAGTAGCTTAAAAAAGAAGAATAAGGAATCGATTCTAAAAAAATATTTTTATGAGGCCAATACTCTTTTTAGCTCTTCTTTTTTTAATGCTCACCCGATCGTATTCTCAATCTGCTACTCCTATGACTCACTCCTCTTCAAACAATGTCCCCGTACGTCTTATTGGTCCAGAGGCTCTCCCAGGACCTATAGTTATGGTTCCTCGTGTGGTTAAAACTGATGAGGAATGGAAAAAAGAGCTTGGCAAAAAAGTCTATGAAATTTTACGAGCTCAGGGAACAGAACCTCCCTTTTGTGGCAACCTCCTGGATAATCATCAAGAGGGAATCTATTTTTGTGCAGGATGTGACTTGCCTCTTTTTTCCTCTGCCTCCAAATTCCGCTCAGGAACAGGATGGCCAAGCTTCTTTCAACCCTATGCTCGGGAAAATATCGTGACCCAACATGATACCTCTCATGGAATGGTACGTGATGAAATTCTCTGTGCCCGGTGCGGGGGACATCTCGGTCACGTTTTTCCTGATGGACCGCCACCAACAGGACTTCGTTATTGTCTGAATGCTGCAGCGCTGATTTTTAGGACAAAAGAAAAAATTTGCAAAAGTGCAGATCTGTAACATAAATCATTCCTCTCATTGAATAGAGGGTCTTGGTAGTTACTTGTGCTCTTATTTTACTTCCAAGGTTTTACTGGAAGCGCTTTCTCATTTTCTGAATTAACCCGGATATTTCATACCGATCTACTGCGTAAGCCGGGAAGCCAGATGGATGCTGCGTTAGACTCATATTTTGATTTGGACAGTATGTACACATACAGCCCGGCATCAAAATGCTCGTCTGCCTTGCCCCATCAGCCTTCACGGCCTCCTCGTCACGATCAGTATGAAATATCCGGGTTAATAAAATCTGCTGCTCTTACCTGCTTAGCTAATTGTTCCTGTTTTTTTGAGATTTTGGAATTATTGCTATCCTCGTATGGAAAAAAATAATTTTTAATTCTTTGTGAGGCATTTTTATAGGTTGCCTTTATTCCAAAATTAAAAGTTGGAATCTTAAAAAGCACTTTGAATCCAGAGTTATTGAAGGTGCCTGTAAATCCCTTGTTCCAACAAGGAGTTTTTTTTCTGATTCCACCACTGGTGGTCTGGTAGATCCTGCTCCGCGTATTTGCATAACATTTACTTTTCAATATAGCCGTGTGCTATTGGGAAACGTCGGCCCAGGCCAAATGCTTTACTGGTGACTTTTAACCCAGGAGCAGATTGCTGGCGCTTGTATTCATTTCGATAAATTTGATGAATGACCCAAAGGACTGTTTTTTCAGCAAAGCCTTGATTCATGATTTGAGTGACTGATTGATTTTCTTCTAAGAACAGCTCAAGGATTTTATCTAAAACTTCGTAAGGGGGAAGCGAGTCTTCATCTTTTTGGTTCGGTCGAAGTTCAGCACTAGGGGCTTTTTGAATGGAGTTCCAGGGGATAATTTCCTCCTTGCGATTGATCCAGTGAGCCAGTTGATAAACAACTGTTTTTGGAACATCAGCAATGACTGCTAAACCACCACACATATCCCCATAGAGAGTGCAGTAGCCCACAGCGAGTTCACTTTTATTTCCTGTAGTGAGAAGAAGGCCTCCCAACTTGTTGGAAAGCGCCATCAGGGTGACTCCTCGTAGGCGAGCTTGAAGATTTTCCTCAGTTAACCCGGATGTTTCATCCCGATCACCTACGGAAGCCGGGAAGCCAGATGGATGCTGCGTTGATCTCGAAGTCTTCCTTGGGCAGTGTGTATACACACAGCCGTCGCCAGACGTCATCGCTCGCCTTGCCCCATCAGCCTTCGCGCCCTCCTCGCCACGATCAGTATGAAATATCCGGGTTAACCCGAATGTTTCATCCCGATCACCTGCGGAAGCTGGGAAGCCAGATGGATGCTGCGTTGATCTCGAAGTCTTCCTCGGGCAGTGTGTATACACACAGCCGTCGTCAGACGTCATCGCTCGCCTTGCCCCATCAGCCTTCGCGGCCTCCTCGCCACGATCAGTATGAAATATCCGGATTAAGTCTTCTTTCAAATGTTCAAATGGTTCTCGTAAACTCATTTTTGTCTCCTCAAAGAGTCGAGTAATAGGAAGGGTGAGGTGAGGAATTCTCAAGTTATTGGCTAATGTAATAGCATCATCAATGCTCCCTTGAGAAGAGTAAGGGCCAGGCATGAGAACTCCAGTGACTCTCTGAGCACCAAGGGCAGCAGCTGCGAGTGCAGCAACCACTGCAGAATCGATACCACCACTGAGTCCGAGGAGGGCATGCTCCAAGCCGCATTTACGAAGGTAATCTCGAATACCAAGGACTAAGGCATCGTGAAGTTCTTGCATTGGATCTTCTCTCCTAGGGTCTTCGAGTGCTCCCTTTGTTTCTACTGCTCCATGAGGAACTAGGGAGAGGTCGATCACATTTTTTTCTTCTTGGTATCCTTGAAAAAAGGCGTAGGTGTGACCTTGAGCATTGATGACCAAAGAATGTCCATCAAAAATAAGCTGATCGTTTCCCCCAACAGAATTGCAATAAACAATAGGACGCTGGAATCGCTCTGCTTGAGCTTGTAGCATTGCAAGACGTTGTGCCGGCTTCCCTAATTGAAAAGGGGAAGCGCTCAGGTTTAAAATGATTTGCGCTCCTTGATCAACGAGTTCTTGAACTGGATCAACGCTATAAAGATCAGAGGGCAAGTATTCGGGAGTCCAGAGATCTTCACAGATCGTAATTCCCCAAGTTCTTCCAAGATATGAAAAGCAGGTTGATTGATTACCTGGTTCAAAGTAACGAGCTTCATCAAAGACATCATAGGTTGGGAGAAGACGTTTATGGGCTACCAAAGCAGGGGCTCCGCTTTGTAGGAGTGCAGCTGCATTGTAGAGTGGCTTTCCCTTTTTGTTTTTATTTTTATCCACAAAACCTACAAGAAGGGGAACCGTTCCAATTCTTTTTTCCAAAGAAGAGAGGCTCTTCAAATTTTTATCAATAAAATGCTCAGAAAAAAGAAGATCTTGTGGAGGGTATCCTGTAAGAGCGAGTTCTGGAGTAATGACAAGATCAGCTCCTTGTGCCACGAGCTCTTTATAAGCATTAAAAATCAAGGTGGCATTACCCGTAAGGTCACCAACAGTTGTATTAATCTGTGAAATGCCAATTTTCATGAAGAATTTTTAGGCTAAATCATTTTCTATAAAGTTGCAGCCAGAAATATAGAAGCTAACCCTGTTTGATTAACCCGGATATTTCATTCCAATCTACTCCGGAAGCTGGGAAGTCAGATGAATGCTGGGTTGAGTTTGAAGTCCTCCTTGGGCTGTATGTATACATACCACCCAAATCACAATTCGAGACCAATGCAGTAATCATGAGCTTTCCACAAGCCGCAGCAGAATCGTTATGAAATATGCGGGTTAACTCCCTTCACTTGATAAAATATTCGGGTTGATCAACAAGATTATAAAAACAAACAACCCCGGAAGTGCTTAGCACCCGGGGTTATTGTGATTTTTGTTGTGAAGTCGCCGGGGGGAGTATGACTTCACCTATTTCTGGGGAGTGTTACTTCTCGGAGGAAGCAGTATTGGGAATGACTTCTACTTCTAGCTTTGTCTCAAGATCAGCAGCATCAACCCACTCAAGATAAGCCATAGGAGCACTGTCGCTTTGACGAGGTCCAAGCTTCGTAATTCTTGTATAACCTCCTTGGCGATTAGCTGCAGCAGGAGCTATCTTTTCAAAAAGAATTTTCACGATATCTTTTTGTTTCAGATAAGAAATTGCAGTACGACGAGCATGCAGGTCTCCACGTTTTCCGAGAGTTACCATGCGCTCTGCAAGGGGCTTTGTAGCCTTCGCTTTAGCAAGTGTTGTTTTGATCCGATGATGCTCAATCAAACTGCAAACTTGATTGGCAAGCAGGGAATCACGGTGAGCCGTTGAGCGGCCTAGTTTAATAGTTTTTCTGCGATGACGCATAATTCCAAATAATGTTAAAAATTACTCTAAGATGGTGGTGGTAATCGAGGTTTGCTCAATGAGACCTGCCTCAAACTTCATTCCAAGACCAAGACCAAGCTGTACTAATTTATCCTTAATTTCATTGAGTGATTTTTTACCAAAGTTGCGGTATTTCAGCATATCTGGTTCGGACTTGGTGGCAAGCTGACCCACGGTAGTGATATTAGCATTGTTAAGACAGTTAGCAGCACGAACGGAGAGCTCGATTTCATTAACGCTCATGGAGAGGAGTTTTTTAAGGCGGCTGTTTTCTTGGCTAACTTCTGTTGGAGTCTCATCAAATTCAATTTGAGTGTCATCAAAATTGACAAAAACATCGAGATGATGGCGCAAGATTGCGGAGGCTTGAAGTATTGCTTCCTCTGGGGTGAGGCGACCATCTGTCCAGATTTCAAGAATGAGTTTATCATAGTCGGTACGCTGGCCAACGCGTGTATTTTCTACAGCATACTTCACTCGTGTCACAGGGGAAAAAATAGAATCAATAGCGATAACACCAACAGCCATATCAGCATGTTTATTCTCATCACCAGTGGCAAAGCCGCGGCCCACCTTGATTTCAAATTCTGCCTCAAACTTCATTTTCTTATCAAGAGTGCAGATGTGTTGCTCTGGATTGAGAACCTCACACTGTGCAGTGGAAGCGATGTCACCTGCTGTAACAGCTCCCTCTTTATTTACTGAGAGGGTGAGTGTACGAACATCATGATCATGCGCTTTGAATTTTACTTTTTTTAAGTTGAGGATGATTTCGACAACATCTTCTACAACACCAGGAAGGCTTGTGAACTCGTGATGAGCTCCTTCAATGCGAATAGAAGTAATCGCTGCACCTTCCAGAGAGGAGAGTAATGTGCGACGTAGTGAGTTCCCAATGGTATGGCCATAACCAGCTTCAAAAGGTTCTGCAATAAATTTTGCATAGGTTTCTGTTGCAGACGATTCCTCTTTAACGAGAGCTTGTGGCATTTCAAAACGACCAAGACGAATAGGCATAATATATATATTTCTGGTACCGGGTTTCCCTTAGCGCATCTAGCAATGAGTTTCAGATATCATTGTTTAAGGACCAACGGCAGCTTCTGGAATAATTTGCGCAGCGTTACTTTACTGTTTCTTTTATCAGATGCAAGTACTTTTTGACTGCAAAGGACTCTACAAGTTGACTCATAAGTTTTGATACCCGACGAGTGAAACGGCCCATTCTAAATCACCGATTGAAATTTCAATAAAGGGGAGTACTATTTTCAGGATGCACAAAATTGTATTTATTCGTCATGGGGAGAGTCTTTGGAATTTAGAAAATCGTTTTACTGGTTGGACCGATGTCGATCTTACTGAAAAAGGAATGGAAGAGGCACACGCTGCTGGAGCCTTACTGCGTTGTGAGGGGTTAAGCTTTGATGTGGCTTTTACCTCTCTATTAAAACGGTCACTTAAGACAGCATGGATTATCCTGGAAGAACTCGATGAGCTTTGGATTCCCATGGAACATTCTTGGAAACTCAATGAACGACATTACGGATCTTTGCAAGGACTCAACAAGGCAGAAACCGTTGCAAAATATGGTGAAGATCAAGTTCTTCTCTGGCGTCGTAGCTACAGTGGTGCCCCTCTCCCTCTGGAGCCAGATGATAAGCGCTCTCCCATTAATGATCCGCGCTATGCATTCCTTTCAAAAGAGGAGCTCCCTTTAACAGAATCTTTAGAAGATACGGTGAAAAGAGTTGTTCCTTATTGGAAAGAAAACATTCTCCCTGCACTTCATGCCGGAAAAAAGATCATTGTTGTGGCCCACGGTAATACCATTCGAGCCTTTATGAAGCATCTTGATCAAATATCTGAAGAAGAAATTTCACAGATTAATATTCCAACAGGGGTTCCTCTTGTTTACGAACTGAGTGATGAGTTTCAACCACTACGTCACTATTACTTAGGAGATCAGGAGAAAATTTTAGCTTCTATTAATGCCGTGGCTGCTCAAACTTCTCTCAAATAATTTCTAATAAAAAGAGAGTGTTGCCCCTAAAATAAGGGCCCCGTCTGCCGCTAGAGAGGCCACTTCATAGCCGCACCATTTTGCAATGCTAGGCACCAAAGAGAGTCCTATCAGGCTTCCTAAAAATGCAGAGATGATGGTTGTGTGGCTACTCAGATTATTAATCAAAAGTAATACGAGGGCGATAGGAAGGGTCCACGATAGGGAGGGCATCAAATGTGATAGTAGTGATTTTATGGCAACACCGCGCTCTAAGCGGGCAATGAGGGTGCAATTGATGCTGCAGAGCACAAAAAATAATAGCATTGAAACAAAGAGAACTCCTTTGTGTTCGGATTGAATAAGAGGAATCAATCCACATCCCAGTGTGAAGATCATGGAGATGAGGATCTCTTTGCCTTGAGGCCAAATTTCATGTCTCAGCAGGAAGGTGTTGATCAAAAGATAAAGGCAGGTTAGCAAGGCGAGTAGAGCTCCCCCAATAGAAAGAGAAAACGAAATAGTGTGCAACAATGAGAATGCTCCTAAGAGTGCTATTAAAAGAGTTGCACTAAAAAAGAGTCGGTGCTTTTGGACAAAAGTGTGTCGTGGCGCTTGGTTAAGATAGGTTGATTTTTTACTAATAAGTCCATCAAGTAGATGATCTGTACTATAAATAATCCATACTGAAATACCCAAAAGTGCTCTCTCATTCCAATAAAGATTGACTCCACTGATGCGTGCTAAAACCTCCTGCCAGGCCAGCGCCACCAAAAGAGCATCCATGGAAAAGATACTTAACCAGCGCAAAAAAAAGAGAGTAGTTCTGCTTTTCATTGATGGTGGAACCACGACATTCTCAATGTAAGAGGGATATCATAGGGAGGAGAGAATTTTTTCTATTTTAAGAATTTGTGAGAATCTCTGCTGCTGCCTCCAGAGAGGCTACATCAGAAATACTGATAACCTCTGTTCCTTTACGAATACGATTTACAAGTCCAGCAATGACTCCTCCTGGTCCCAGCTCAAGAAATCGTGTGCAATGGCATTCATCGATCAAATATTCTATTGTTTCTCTCCATCGTACCGATCCTGTGACTTGATCTGCGAGAGCTAGGCGAATCCGTTCTGGGGTGATTGCTGGCATTGCATCCACATTGCAGATAACAGGAATTTGCGGCGTTACCATGGGGGTTGTCTCTAGGACAATTTTTAATTCTTGCCGTGCAGAATCCATGAGTCGTGAATGAAAAGCACCAGCTACTTGGAGCTCAATAGCCTTTCGAATG